>NZ_CALKTS010000082.1 GCF_937997595.1 uncultured Campylobacter sp.
CGCAGGCACCTTCCTGCCGACCTTTTTCTCGCACAAGGACGACCTCATCGAGAAGTTATCGTCGTTCGGCTTCGGCTTTTTGGTGCCGATATTTTTCATACACACCGGAGCCGTGATCAAGCTAGAAGCGCTCCTTATGCCCGGAGTGATGAGCTTTGCCGTAAGCCTAGCGGCGCTGATGTTTGGCATCAGGCTGCTTGCAAGCACTACGTTTTTAAGCACCTTGGGCCGCAAAGGCGCGGTGCTTTTCGCGCTATCGTTATCTATGCCGCTAACCCTCGTCATCGCCACGGCGACACTTTTTTACTCCACCGCCGCGATCTCGCAAGAGATATACTTCGCGATGATCATTGCCTCGCTCATAGAGGCGCTAGCGTCGATGATTTTGATAAATTTTATTTACAAGAAATTTTAGGGCGGGAATTTAAAATTTTGGAATTTTAGAATTTCAAAATCCTATGAAATTCTAGAATTCTATGAAATTTGATTTTATGCGGGACTAAAATGAAGTTAAATTTAAAGCTCTATTTTGCGCCGCAATCGGTTAGGTCTTGGAGTTCCATAGTGTAGTTCGGCTCCTCTCCGAACAAATCACGATCTCTATATACCTCTAAAATTTCTTTTAGTAAATGCAAAATATCTTGCTTATTAAGACTTTGCGTATGATTTGGTTTTAAATCTAGGAGTTTCCAGATTCTATGAAATTTTTCTGGTTTTGAAGTTCTGTTTATAATAATTTCATAATCCATAATTACCTCTAGTAATTCATTATTATAATATAGAATCCAAATAGTCTCTGTACTAAGAGCATGATCAAACTCATTACTAGGAAAGTTATAAAGACACCACATCCAACAATTTCTACTTTTGTCAATAGTCCATTTTCGTTTGTTAATAAATTCTTTATACGGCGGATTATATTTATAAAATATTTCACTCAATCCATACTTTTTATCATCCTCTTTAGTGATGATTACATTTTCAAATGCCATCTACGCTCCTTGGAATTTAAAATTTAGCGTGCAAACAGAAATTTCAAGTGCAAATTTAGGCGAAATCCACGACGCAGCTGAAACGACAAGCATGGAAATTTCAAACTCGCCGCGCTTAAAGATAGACCGGCGAGATTGCTGCGACCGCTAACTCTGCTCGCCGCGGATATATTTGCTTCCGCTAGCCGTAGCAAAGCAAAAGCGACTCTTTAGCAAAGCTAGCGATAAAAATTAATCGCAACCCATATGCAAGATAGCATAACTGCACGATCTGCGGGCGGGTTAGCAAAACCAAAGTGAGCCGATTAAAATTTAAGCTTTAGCTTGCGGCGCTTAAAAGCCGACTTAAGCCTAGACGCTATGCGGGCAATATGCCGCGACACGGCGTCTAAGCCTCAAGCTACATTAAGACCGGAATTTTGGTCTTTTGCAGGAAGTATTTCGACGCGCCGCCTAGGAATATCTCCTTTATGCCGCTGTCTGAGTGCAAGCCCGCTACGATAAGGTCGAAATCGCCCGCGTCGGCATACTCTAGTAGCACCTGTCCCGGGATCTTGCCCTCGGCATTTAACGCCTCAAAAACATCGATTTTAACGTCATGCAAGGCTAGATAGTCGCTTATGCGGCGCTTAGTTTCGGCAAGATCATCCTGAAGGTAGTGGTTTGCGGTAATGACGGTGACGGATTTGGCACGCTGTAAAAGCTCCAGCCAATTATCAAGTGCCCTTGCAGACGCCGCAGTGCCGGTAAGCGAAACTAAAATTTTATCCGCCTTGAACTCCTGCAGCTTGCGCGGTATGACGATGCAAGGCTTGCCGCTTTTGGTGACCGCCGCCTCGAACGTGCCGGTGATAGAGCCGGTAGGCGGCACCGAAACCAGCACCAAATCGCAATATTTGGAGTATTTCTCGACCAGCTCGGAGCGGATGCCCACCATATGCCTCAAAGCGGCGCTATTTGGGACGTGATCGTCGTCGCTTTGATCTAGGCCCAGCTTGGCGCATTCGGCGTCGAAGATAGCTTTAATCACCTCGCGCTCGGCCTGCATCTCATCGCCCGCGGATTTTAAAAACTCCTCCATCAAAACGCCGCCTTTTAGCGTCATACGGACATTGTAGATCATTTTAGGATCAAGCTGGCACGCCATTATATTAATGTGCGTACCGAAAAATTTATTCACTAGCAGCGCTCCGTGTATGCGCTCTGCCAGCTCCTCGCCGCCGCCGATAGGGAAAAATATCTTTTTAAGCTGCATCTTTACGCTCCTATTAAAATTTTAAGCTAATTCCAATGAAATTTTAGTGCCTTTCTGATCGGTCACGCGCACTCGCACCACGTCGCCCGCCTTGTAAGGCGTCGTGATAAATTTAGCGCGCAGCAATCCGTCCACGCCGTCTCGTAGCGAGATGAAGGTGCCGAAATCCAGTACGCTTTGCACCACGCCGTCAAACTCCTCGCCGATCTGAAATTTTACCTCTTTGCGTTCACCGCGCGGCTTGCGAAAATCGCGAGAATTTGAAACTATCGATAAAATTTTCTCTTTTGCGCCCGATACGCCGCTAGCTTTGGCGCCTTGGATCTTGACCTCACCCTTTTCGCGATCTAGATCGATATTTACGCCGAAGCTTTCGGTGATCTCTTTGATAACCTTGCCGCCCTGGCCGATGATGTCGGGGATTTTGCTCGCCTCGACGCTAAAAATTTCAAGCTTCGGAAGCACGCCCTCGTTTATAACGATCGCCGCATCCGCCTGCTCCATAAGGCCCAAAATATGCGCGCGAGCCTGCTTTGCCTGCGCTAGAGCCTCTTTTAAAACCTCCAGGCTGATACCGCCGAGCTTGATATCCATCTGAAGCGCAGTGATGCCCTCGTAGGTGCCCGCGACTTTAAAATCCATATCGCCGTCGTGATCCTCAAGCCCCATTATGTCGGTTAGCACGGCGTGTTTTTCGCCCTCAAAAATCAAGCCCATCGCGACGCCCGCAACGAGCTTTAGCGTAGGCACACCCGCCGCCCGAAGCGATAGCGCGCCACCGCAGACCGAAGCCATCGAGCTTGAGCCGTTGCTCTCTAAAATTTCGCTCACCACGCGGATAGACTGCGGCGAGTTTAGATCGATGCTCGGATATAGCGCTCTTTTGGCTAAATTCCCATGCCCTAGCTCGCGTCTGCCGGGGCTTTTGAGCGGGCTTGCTTCGCCGACGCAAAAGCCCGGGAAGTTGTAATTAAACATAAATCTATCGCTGATCGGCTCAAGCTGCGTTAGGCTGTCGCTTAGCTGCGCGTCACTATCGCCGCCCAGCGTGGTGACAACTAAAGCTTGCGTCTGCCCGCGCGTAAATAGGCAGCTTCCGTGCGCGCACGGTAGGATATTTGTCTCGATACTGATCGGGCGCACCTCATCAAGCGCGCGTCCGTCGGCTCTGCGGCGATCTTCGATGATCTGCGTGCGGATGATGCCGCGCTTATACTTGCCGATGACGCTGGAGATTACTTCTTTGCTCCATTCGTTTTGCGTCGCGGCCTCGGTCGCTAAAATTTGATCCACGATTTTGTTTAGCTCGGTAGCGCGCTCGCTCTTTGCCATCTGATTGATCGCCGCTTTGACGGCGTCTTTGTAGTTTGCATCGATAAAATCCGCGATATCCTCATCCTCTATCTCGGGCTTATACTCTAGGCTCGCATCGGGCTTTTTAATCGGCAAAAAAGCCTCTTCGTAGGCGTTTGAACCCGCGCTTATCGCCTTTGCGGCAAAATCAATCGCATCTACCATCAGATCTTCGCCAAATTCATTCATCTGCTGCGTGCCGCCATTAATCTGCGGCAAGGAGCGCATCTCGATCATCAAAAGCTCATCGCCGACGCCGGCTACGTAAAGATCAAGTGCGCTATTTTTAAGCGCGGAGTTGCTCGGATTTAGGATGAAGCTTCCATTTTGATAGCCTATGCGGACGCCGCAAACGGGCGCTTTAATCGGGATGTCGCTAAGATACAGCGCCGCAGATGCCGCATTAAGAGCGATGACTTGCAGATCGACCTCGGGATCTGCCGATAGCACGTAAACTACGATCTGCGTCGGATACGCATAACCCTTTGGAAAGAGCGGACGCAGCGAGCGGTCTATGATGCGGCTGGTAAGTGTCTCAAAATCGCCCGGCTTGGTCTCGCGCTTGATGTAGCCTCCGGGGATTCTACCTGCTGCGTACATCTTTTCGATATATTGAACGGTAAGGGGTAAAAAATCCTCCTGCACCTGCGTCTCTTCGCGCGCTACGGTAGCCAGCACGACGGTATTTTTTACGCGCAAAAGCGCCGCGCCCGCGGCTTGCTTTGCGACCTTATTGATATCGAAAATTTCGGTATTGCCATTTACTTCAATTTTGCACTGCATTAATTTTCTCCTTATTTTTGTTGGTCTCGTGAAACGGCAGATAAAGCGGGCATTTATTTAAAATTTGCATTATCTCCTCCGCGCTTGAGAGCGTTTTTTCTTTGTAATAAAAATCCACGTTCACAAAATCTCTGATCTTATGAACAGCATAAATTCCATCTACTAGCATGGCGATCTCGTCTGCATTATCGCTGCCGATAACGGGCGTGGCGTAAAAGATCGCTTTGGCGTTTAAGCTTACGAGCGTCTTTATGCAAGTAAGTGCAGTCAGCCCGCTCTCACACCCTTCATCTACCAAGATGACGTTTTTTTTCTCCAAATTTCCCAAAAGCTCGCCCTTGCGAAATTTATACATGTTTTTTAAAATTTTCTCCTCATAAAGTCTGTTTGCCTGTCCGTAAACATAATCCAGGCTGATGCCGAAGCTTCGCACGAGCTCATCCACCATCACGATCTCTTGGGTTTCGCTTACGCATGCAATCGCGCATTCAGGATTATTTGGCGCTAAAACGGGTTCTGTGAATAAAAACTCATAAGCAAGCCCTAATTTTAGAGCAAGATGGTTTGCGATAGGAAGCGACTCCAGGGACTGGGCGATTATTAGAAAATTTTCGTTTTTGATCACGGTAGCGGGTAAAATTTCTGCGAGTTTCATCGCGGCGTCGATTTGGTTTTCAAACATCAGCTCGGCTCTAGGCGTCATTATTTTTCGCTTCCGTATTCGCTATCTACTGAAAAATCATACCCTACTCCGCCGAACGGATAGAAATTTACGAGAAAGTAAATTCCGCGCTCCTTGCTTGCTTTGCTATAGCCAGTCGTACTGGTATTTTTAGGCTCAATATCCTCTTGATACACAAAAGAGTAATTCCAACACTTGCGCGTATGAGAAAGCCCCACGCGCCACATTTTAGAATAAGATCGCTCTAAGTCGTAATCCCAACGCCCAAAAATTTTATTATTCCTAGGCAAATTTACCGAAGCGTTTACGATGCCATAGTTATCTTTCGTATAGCGTTTAGGCTCCATGCTAAGTTTTTCATATTCGTAAGCGTGACTAAGTCCAAAGCTAAAGTCGTCGTTGGAGTAGTTGGCGTAGGTATAGACCTTATCAAAGCTTTTATATTTATGTGAGTAGGTAAAGCGGTTTCCGATATTTAGCCCATTTGCAAAATACGCATCGATGCGGTGTTCTAAATCGTCGAACTCATGATCGTCGAAGTCATATCGCTGCTTGACGCTATGGCGTAAAAATTTACGTCCGTCTTCATTATAAAAAAACTGCGTCATACTTAAAGCTGCATTTTCGTGAGTGTATTCGTCGCTAAGCTCGCTTAAGAAGTTATCCTCCCAATAAAGCGAGTCTTGCAAGTTACCCAGCCGCGAGCGATCTACTGCGCCGCGAGCAAGGTCGTATTTATACTGATGATACTTTAAAATTCTATCCTCTATATCGCCTTGCTGCCATCCGGGAATTCTAAAATCCGCCCTCCAGCTCATCGTATGATATAAGCTATCATAAGCCCTGGCTACATCGGTGTAGAGCGAAAGCTCGGTGTATTGATTAGCGTAGAAAGTGCTTTTATCCTCGCCAAGATCGCCGTTTGCGTAGTAGAATTTATCGTGCCAATCGATATTAGTCATATACACTCGCTCGGTAAAGGCGAAATTTAAATAATCCGCCAGTAGCGGCGTGCTTATACTAATCGGTACATCAAACTCGTATTGGCGAGCAGTCGCGCCCTCCCATCTAGTGTAATTACGCGCTTTTGCATCAAGCGAATAGATCAAATTTGGTAGTCCCAAATCATTGCTAAATTTATGATATTGCAGCGTCGGAAGCTCTTGAACGGTATCTTCATTGCGGAAAGTATTATCGGCGTTTAGCTTGCTTGTATCGATGTAGTATCGTCCGTAAGCGCCAAAATAGTGCTCGTCTGAGGTCAAATAATAATTCAGCCGTGAAGTTACGAGCGAATTATCCGCATTGTTGCCAAGACCTCCCTTTTCCTTCAGATCGTAGTATTCAAGGTCGTTTAGCTGAGTAAAATCGATCCATAAATTTTCGCGCAGATCGCCGTCTAGCAGATAGGTCGCAAGCTTGCTGCGATCGTATTGCACTTCAAAGCCGTGATGGCGCTCGTTTTTGTATTCGAGGCGCTTTTGCGCTCTCGAGAAGTTATCGAAAACTCCGCCTCTAATCTCGCCGTAAGAATACGGCGACTCCGTAAATCGAAATGTCCCGTATACGCCAAAGCCCCTGCGCGTGCGCACCTGCGGATCGAGCTGAAAATCCCAGCTATCGTAAGGCGCAAAATAGATCGGTTGCTTATAATAAATCCCTTCCTTGCTAATATAGCCCGCCTCGGGAGGCAGCAAGCCCGTGCGGCGCGTGCGATCAGTCGGGAAGCCGAAATACGGCAGATAGAGCACCGGCACGTCGCCCACGTAAAATCTCGGATTGAAAAGATGGAGAAATTTACTCTCTTTATTGAGCATGCCGCTACTAAATTTGATGCGCCAATCGGGATCGGTAACGTTGCAGCTAGATACGCTGGAGCCCTCCACGCGGTAATATTCGCTGTCGCTGCAGCTAGCGTCGTTTTGCATCCAAAGCTCGGAGTCCTTGTCCATCATAAAATTTACGTCGGCTTCCTGCTTATCGTTTTTCAGATCGATTTTGACATGCTGCGCACGCGTAGTTTCGCTGCTACCGCGCATCGCATTGACGTTACCAAAAAGCTCAATGATGCCGTTTTGCTCGTCGTATGTAGCGCGATCGGCGGTGATAAAGTAGTCCTGCGAATACACCGTTACGTTGCCACTAGCCTCCGTCAAAAAGCCGTTTTTCTCGACATTATCTGCTATAAGCTCGACGTCTTGGACCTTTGCGCTCGCACTACTTGCTAAAAGAGCGCTAAAACTAAGCGCTAGAATTTTAAATTTCTTACTCTTTTTCAATCTCTACCACCAATGTTTTCGCCGCCATATCGTGCAGGCTCTGACGCGAGTTCGTAAAAAGCGCCACCAAAAATCCCATATAAAAGATCATCTCGCTTATCAACCTAACCGCCGCGCGGATCGCTGCAGTAGCGATATCCATAGAGCTGCCGTCAGCGCGGACGCAATAAATTTTAACCGCAAGCTTGCCTAGCGTCGCGCCGTATAGATAGACAAAAATCGCCTGATATAAAAATTTTATTATCGCGTAATGCAAAATGAATTTCGACGCGATCTTTTGTACCTCAAGATTGCTTCCGCTTTGCGCTGCTGCGACAAGCTCTGGCTCGTCGATAGCAAATAGCACGACCACAAAAAGCGTTACGCTCACCGCTTCGTCGATACTAAACGCGATTACGCGCTTGCTAAGCGGAGCGACGATCAAATTTTATCTCTTAAGGCTTGGTGCGCGATATCACGCCTATACTGCGCGCCGCTAAATTTTATATTTTCGCACAGCGCGTAAGCCGCGTCCCGCGCCAGCTTTAAGCTCTGTGCGACGCCCACGCTTACCAAAACGCGCCCGCCGCTAGCGTAAATTTGCCCCTCCCGCTCGCTCACGCCCGCGTAGCAGATATGCGCATCCGTGGGAATTTCGCCGACCTCGATCAAAGCAGGCTGCGAAGAGCCGTAAGGGTAGCGCTCGCTAGCCATCACGACGCCCACCGCAAATCGCTCTTTTAAGCTTATGCTGCTTAGCTTGCCTACGGCGGCGTTGTATAAAATTTCGCTCAAATTGCCGTCAATTAGC
The DNA here is from genome assembly GCF_937997595.1 of uncultured Campylobacter sp. GTDB lineage: Bacteria > Campylobacterota > Campylobacteria > Campylobacterales > Campylobacteraceae > Campylobacter_B. The sequence goes on from NZ_CALKTS010000082.1 coordinate 8,135, forward strand.
GGCATCAAAACCTCGCACTCGGGATCGCCGAAGCGAACGTTGTACTCCAGCACGTAAGGCTCGCCGCCCACGATCATAAGCCCCACGAATAGCACGCCGCAAAAGGGCGCGCCCTGCTGCCGCATCCCTTTTAGCGTGGGTGAGACGATCTCGCCCTGCACTCTTTTTATCAGCGCGGCATCCGCTAGCGGGCTGGGCGCGTAAGCCCCCATGCCGCCGGTGTTCGGACCCATATCGCCGTCAAGCAGCTTTTTGTGATCCTGCGCTACGGGCAAGCTTACGAAATTCTCCCCGTCGCAGATCGCAAAAAAGCTCAGCTCAAAGCCCTCTAAAAACTCCTCCACGACGACGCGCTTGCCCGCTTCGCCGAAGCTTTCGCCGCTTAGCATATCCGCAGCGGCTTTTTTAGCTTCATCTTTGGAATTTGCGATGATGACGCCTTTGCCCGCGCACAGGCCGTCCGCTTTGACCACGACGCGACCGTCTAGGGTATCGATAAATTTTGAAATTTCGGATAGATCGTCGCTGCTTAGAAATTTTGCGGTTTTGATATGATTTCGCGCCAGAAAGTCCTTCATATAGGCTTTAGAGCCCTCAAGCTTCGCTGCGGCAGCACTAGGACCGAATATGGCAAGACCTTGCGCTTTGAAAATATCCACGATGCCTTTTGTAAGCGGCTCTTCGGCACCCACGATAGTAAGAGCTACGTCGTTGTTTTTCGCAAAGAGCGCAAGTTCATCAAAATCTTTTAAATCTAAATTTTTACCGAGCGCCTTAGTCGCGCCGTTTCCCGGAGCAAAATACAGATTTAAAACGTTTTTATCCTCGCGAAGTCTTAGCCCGATCGCGTATTCTCTACCGCCGCCGCCGATTATTAGGATATTCAATGAAGCCTCCGTAACGTAAAAAACCCAAGTGAGCGTTGCGTAAAAAGAATCGGCTCAAACAAAGCCAATCTTGCAACTAGGAAAAATCTCTAGGTCGCAACCCGTAACTTTAAAAAAGCTCGAGCCGAGCCGCGTCACACGGACCTCTCACGTCGTCGCTTATACAAATATGTTGAACCCTCATATAAAACGCTCTCGCTTCACCCAGGCTTGGGCAAAATTATAGTCTAAATTTGCTTAAACTATGGCAAAAGCGCCAGATCGACGCAGGATTTTATCGACATTCTTTCGCAGATTATCGGCTCGCAAAACTCGCTCAAAACGCTCGCCGTCGTCCTACCGATACAGATCGCTTTATAGCTCCCGTCCCAGTCGAAATTTGCGGTAAAACCGCGGACGTTTTTAGGCGAGGTAAAAATCAGCGTGCTGCCCCGCGGCGGCTTTGCGGCGGCAGGCAGACTAAGGACGCAATTTTCATAGGCGATCACGCTTTGCAGCCGCACGCCGGCGTTAGATAGAATTTGCTCCAGCTTTGATACCGTCTGCCTCGCGCGCAGATACAGTGCGTCTCTGCCCCTTAGAAGCGGCGCGATCTCCGCGGCAAACTCGTTTCCGTGCCCGTGCCGCGCCGTATAAATGCCGCGAAATCCAAACTCGCGCGCAGCCGCAGCGCACGGCTCGCCGATAGCGTAAACGGGGGTATCTAAATCAGGCGAAATTTCATTAAATTTTATCGCCGCTACCGCATTTTTGGAGGTAAAAATTAGCGCGCCGATCTGCGCAGGCAGGCTAAATTTGAGAAATTTTATCTCGCAAACCGCAAGCTGCCTCACCTGTGGATGCTCAAATCTCGTATTAGACACCAGATATATCAAAACGCCCTCCATGTTTAAATTTGCTTCGATTAAATTCCACTCTCGAAAAATCCGATCCGCCGTCATTAATCTTTGAGCTCAAATTCAATTCCGCTCCGCGCCGCCTTCGGCGCCGATAAAAACCTGCCGCGAGACCTACGCGCGTTTTTCAGTCGCACTTAAACAACCTAGCGGCGGCACGCTTTTTAAAATTTTATCTCGCAGGCAAAGCGTCAAATTTAAATTCATCGCTTTGTTCGAGCCTTGTTCTTTAAATTTTACTTTGCAGAGTCTGCGGCGGGCACCTAAAAACGCCGCCGCAAAGCTCGATCTGCGCGCGACAGACATATTACATAGCTCGCCAGCCCCGCGCAGCCCGTGTATGTGCCCACACAGATCGCCAAGCTCGCCGAATTTTAAAATTTAAAGCTGCGGCTACGAAATTTCAAAGCTACGAGCGCTAAATTTTAAAATTTCGCCGCTCTTAGGCTCTTAAATTTAGCCTTTCAGCCATCCGTTTAAAATTTCAATCTGCGCCGCAATGCTCTCATTTGCCGTACCTCCTTGCGACTTGCGTGCCTCCTTAGAAGCGTTTAGATCAAGAAATTTAACCGCACCCGCGTCCAAGCTTTCATCTACGCTAGCAAGCTGCTGCGCATTTAGCTCGCTCAAATCTAGGCCTAAATTTTCCGCATACGCCACCGCCTTACCCGTGATGAAGTGCGCCCGGCGAAACGGCACGTTTTTCTCCCGCACGAGATAAT
>NZ_CALKTS010000083.1 GCF_937997595.1 uncultured Campylobacter sp.
CCTAGAGGGGCGCATACTAAACGTAGGCTTTGACTCGCACGGCAAAATTTTAAGCTTAGACGAGATCGTGCAAATTTTAGAGCAAAGGCAAATCACGACAAGACATTTGTGATCTGGGCTAAACACGAACAGCCGCAGCATTGATTTAAAGCGTAGCTGCGAGTGCTTGGCTCGTCCTTGTTACGCGAAATTTTATTTGCGCCGCCATAAAATTTTTATAGAATTCGCACGAAAGCTCATTATCAAGCACGTGTTAGCTTAATCCGCGCTGCTACGAAATCCGTTTACGACTAAATAAATCTTTGCTTGCCTTGCTAAAATTTTATCCCTTATCTTGTCAAATTTTGCTTGCATTGTTACGGATTTTGCAGGCTCTACGCACTATTATTAGGCTATGGCAGTGCAAATCCTTTATGGAATTTGAGGGAGAAATTTATCCAAAAAATTCAAGTGCAAAATTTGAACTATGGATTTTGTGCGCGGATTTGCGCCGCAAAATTTGTGTCCAGAATCGTGCTTAAAAATCCCATTTAAATTTTTGGCGCCGCATTCTGACAAGGCGCGAAAAATTTTGAAGCTTTTAGAATTTTGGTGCGTTCTTACATAGCCTAGCGTTTAAAATTATATGAGAACGACGTCCGCTAGCTCTAGCGCGCACGTATCGGTGCGTCGCGAAGCAAAAAAGCTCATCGTTATCGCAGAGCGTGGCTAAGCAATAGATGAGAGCGTTAAACTCATCGCTACCGTCTATGCTTAGCGTAAAAATCTGGCTAAACGGCGTGACATAAAAATATAGCGTGATATCTCCGTAGCGGTTGTATAAGGCGCTAAAGTGCACTTTTTCAATCGGGAATTTTGTGTCGTTTTGAGTGATTAAATTTTTATCGCTCACATAAATTCCCTTGTGCACGGCATCCCAAAAGACCTACAAAAACACCATATCATGCAAAAGCCGGCTAGCAGGATAGTTATATTAAAAACTACGCCGTATTCTGCTTTAAAGCATAGCGCAAGCACGCCTAAAACGGGGATTAAGACTAGCAAAGCAGCGATTAGTTCAAGCCCGCTTCCGCGCTTTTTATACTCGCATAGGATGCATTCATCTGCGTCCAGCTGCACTTTGGGCGCGAGCGGGATACGCACTGCGTAGCGAAAGCTAGCCCCACAGCCATGCAACAGCTTCTCGCTCAATGCTTCAAAGCCGCTTTTTGCCGAGATTCTTGCGCGCCCTAGCACCCTAGCGTTTGCCGCGTCGCTCACCGCCGTATCGCCTTCTGATGCTATGCCAGACGCAGCCTCTAAGCCAGCTTGCCTAAACTTGGCTCTTTTATAGCTTACCTCATCAATATTTATCATTGTTCCATCCGGTGAAATTTGTAGCTATTTTATCGAATGGCTACGTAATTTCGGATAAATTCCACGGCGCGAAATTTTATAAAATTTCATATGGCTTACGCTGCGTATTCTGCAAATCGGCGGGCAAAATTTTGCGGACGCGACCGAATTGCATGCGTAAATTCCGCCGTCAAATTATAACCTAGCGCAAATTTTACGAACGGAATCGCTAGCTAAATTTAAACCCACGCGGTTAAGCCCAGCAAGCCCGCCTGCTAAAATTTCGTTCGCGCAGAATTTCATTTGGGTAAAGTTAAAATTCCAGCCGAAACTCCGTCTCTCCAGGCTCGCTTCTGCACGAA
>NZ_CALKTS010000084.1 GCF_937997595.1 uncultured Campylobacter sp.
CATATCCGGCGATAGATATGTTAGTATCCAGCGATTCATACTATGAAACGGAATTCCTACTTCACTGGGGTGAATGTGTAAAAGAGCTGGAGATTTTTAACGTCGCAGGAGAGGACTATCTTGAACTAGAAAATTTTGAGAATATTCAATTTTATAATTTTGATGAAAATAAATATGAATAAATGCTTGAAATTAATAGTAGCCCTATTTTGTATCAATATAATGGCCGTGAGCTTAAAAGCAAACAATATAGTAAGCTATTCAAATTCCAAACTTTCAAGCATAAACGCTAACTACTCCAGATCCAAATCAAGCACTATAAAATTTAAAAATTCCCAACAAGGAAATAAAATGAAATTTTTAAAACGATACAAAAATATTATTCTACTGCCGTTTATGTTAATTATTTCGTTTTTTGTTTTTCGTATGATTTATACGGAAATAATTAGCGAGTGCGCCCCAATAAGGCTCTTTTCAAAAAATTCTCTAAGTAATAGCGGTTATGTTAAGTTAAAAGCAAAATGTATAAAAAAGGCTTTGGAAAATGACGATAATCACCTTATTATGCAGTATTTTAAAAGAGAGACGAGCGAGTGCCTTAAAATTATTGATGAACCGTCAAAGATCCCACATAATCTTATTAGAGTTAACAGCTTTGAAGAGTGGAAAAAATTAAGGCTTACGGATACTGACAATATAATTTGTCCTATCGGTAATTCTAAAAAGAGCGATATTAGCAATGAAAGCAAATAAATTCACAAATTATTCAAATTTACGAAGTTAGGGCTGCTCATCAAGCAAAACATTAGCCGCAATTTAAAGTGTAAATTTTAAAATTTACTATCTTGCACCGCGCGTTTTTGCGGCTGTATATCCGATAAATTTAGAAGAGCGTCGCAAAAGGTGCCGTCAAAAAAGCGAAATTTAACGCGAAATTTTATATAATCCTACGATTTAACGCGAGGAGATAGGATGAATAAAAAGGCGTATTTCGGGAGTTTTGGCGGGCAGTTTGTGCCTGAGACGGCGATGTTTGCGCTCGAGGAGTTGGAGGATGCGTACAACACCATAGCGCAGACGAAGGAATTTAAAGACGAGCTGGGTTACTTGCTGCGCGAATACGCAGGGCGTCCGACGCCGTTATATCACGCCGCGCGCCTTAGCGAGCACTACGGGCATGAAATTTATCTAAAGCGCGAGGATCTTAACCACACGGGCGCTCATAAAATCAACAACGCCCTAGCGCAGGCGCTACTAGCCAAAAAGATGGGCAAAAAAAAGATCATCGCCGAAACCGGCGCAGGTCAGCACGGCGTGGCGACGGCGACGGCAGCGGCGCTATTCGGGCTTGAGTGCGACGTATATATGGGCGAGACCGACGCCGCGCGCCAGCAGCTCAACGCTTTTAGGATGCAGCTTTTGGGCGCAAATTTAATCAAAATCGGCACCGGTTTAAAAACGCTCAAAGAGGCGACCACCGCGGCGATTCAGGCGTGGGTGAATGAGATTGAGAGCGTATTTTACGTCATCGGCTCGGCGGTCGGGCCACATCCGTATCCTAAGATGGTTAGGGATTTTCAAGGCGTCATCGGCACCGAGACCAAATCGCAGCTTGCGAGCAAGGGGATTAAAGCCGATTATGTCCTAGCCTGCGTGGGCGGCGGAAGCAATGCGATAGGAATTTTTAGCGCGTTCGTGGATGACCCGTCCGTGCAGCTTTTAGGTATCGAGGCGGGCGGCTTGGGCGCACAAACCCCTTATCACGCAGCGACCATCACTAACGGGCGCGCGGGCATCATCCACGGCATGAAAACGATCGTACTACAGGATAAATTCGGCATGATCGAGCCTGTTCACAGCATCTCGGCGGGGCTTGATTATCCCGGCGTAGGCCCAGAGCACGCGCATCTGCATGAGACGGGTCGCGCAAAATACGAAGCGGTAACCGACGATGAGTGCATCACGGCGCTTAAGCTGCTTTCTAGGTTTGAGGGCATTATCCCTGCGATCGAAAGCGCGCACGCGTTAGCGTATTTAGAAAAGCTCTGTCCGCAGTTAAAAAGTAGAAAAACGATCGTCGTAAACGTAAGCGGCAGGGGCGATAAGGATATGGATACCGTGATGAATTACAAAAAAGGAACGATTTATGGATAAGATCAAGGCGGCCTTTACGGGCAAAAAGGCGAACATCGGCTACATCGTGGCTGGCTATCCGAGCCCAGCGCACACGAAGGAGTTTTTGTCAAATTTAGACGAAAGCGCGATCGATCTGCTTGAGATCGGCATTCCTTATTCCGACCCGCTCGCGGACGGTCCCGAAATTTTTAAAGCGAGCTTTTCCGCGGTGCAAAACGGCGTAAACGCGGAGAAGGTATTTGAAATTTTAAAAGAGGTGCAAACGCGTAAGCCGCTCGTGTTTTTGGTCTATTACAACGTGATCTTTGCCTACGGCGCGCGCGAGTTTGTAGCGCAATCGGCGCGCTACGGCATCAGCGGGCTAATAATCCCCGATCTGCCGTATGAGGAAAATGAGGAAATTTTTGCGCTTTGCGAGGAGTTCGGTATCGCGCTCATCCCACTTATCAGCGTTACGAGTGAGCACCGCGCCGCGCGAGTTTTGAGCCGCGCGCGAGGCTTCATCTATGGCGTGGGCGCTATCGGCGTGACCGGAAGCAAGCAAACTCCGATCTCGCGCCTTAAAAATATGGTCGCAGATCTTAAAAAAATGAGCGATCTGCCCGTGGCGATCGGCTTTGGTATTCGCAACTCCAGCGACGTTCGAGCTACAAAAGAATACGCAGATGGCGCTATCATCGGCACTGCGATTGTAAATTTATGCGCAAACTACCGCGGACGCGAGCTGCAAAGCAAGATCGCCGAACTTTTTAATTAACGGAAAGAGCATGAAAAAGATATTTTTAATTTTAATCGCAAATTTTTGCCTCGGCGCCAATCTGATGCAATACGATCTTTTCAACCACGACGATAGCGTGGACATCGTCTTGGCGTTTGACTCTGCATACAAGCCCGACATCGTACGCAGCGTCGATGGACAGTCGATGAGTCTTATTTTAAAGGGGCTCGGCGGCGATGAGAAATTTAACGAAATGCGCACCAACCAAAAGGTCTTAAAAAGCTTTACGATAGCGCCCAAAGGCAAGGATATCGAGATCAATTTCCCCACCGGAGCCGATCTGTCGGTTGATGCTCTTACTCAAGACGGCAATTTAAAGCTCATTTTGCGCGTAAAAAATCCCGCTTTCGATCAGAGTAAGATGAGCGTAAAGAGCGAGGCGAATGAAACGGCGCAAAGCGGTAGCAGCGGGGTTTCCGTGATGCCGATAATCGTAGCGTTACTGCTTGCAGCCGCGGCTTTCGTCGGCGTGCGAAAATTTTTATCGCACAAGCCGCAAAAAAGTATCGACGAGACATGGCGAGTTTTTGAAGACGACGCTAGCGTGGAGGATGCCGATGTGGACGAAGCGGGCATAGATGAAATTTTAAACGACTCCTCTTTTAAAAATCAGAGCGGATCAAAGAACCCAAATTATTCTGACGCGCAAGAGTTTGCGAAGAAAGATGAAGCCTCTGCTTTAAATTCCAAAAATTCTAACGACTCAAAAAACGTAGATAGCGCAGATTTTTTCGGAGGCGAAAGTGTGGACGAAGAGAGTGCGCACGATAAATTTTACGATGAAGTTGCGCGTGCCGAGCGTTCGGAAGCTACGGAGGCGGACGAAAACTATGAGAGCGCCGAGAATATAAGAGCAGCGGATAAAATTTCGCCGCTTAAAGTAAGCTCTGCCGAGAGTGGTACGATGGAATTTCGCGAGGGAGCAAAAGAAAGATCGGATGCAAAAGAGCCTAAAGTTTCGGCATTTAGAAGCATTTTAGAAAATGAGCTGCTTAGCTCGGATACCGCAAGACCTAGCGACGTGCGAGTAGAGCTGGTGCGCGAAATCGACGAAAATAATGCAGCCGTAGTGCTAAGCTTCGCAGGCAAAAAACATCTAGTGGTGTTAAAAAGCTCCAACGCTATCGATTGATGAGGCATAGAATTTCGCAGCTTGCGGGCTCTGCGACCCATAAAATTTTGCAGTTTGTTAAATTTTAAAAATTGTGGAATTTTATAGCGCTAGAAATTTATGCCACATTTAAGCCTTATCACCAAAAGGTCGCGATGAGATTAAAATTTAAGATGAGGTCTAAATTTAAAAAGAAAGAAGGGCGAAAGCTCGGGTAAGTTTTAAAATTTAACCCGCGTCTCGCCCGTATAAGCTTAATCTAAAATCTTACTTCCAAATCGACGTAGAAATTTCGTCCAGCACCCACCACCACAGTCTCGCGCGTGCGGTTTGCGTTGATGTAGTGGCGATCAAAAATATTATTTACGCCAAAGCTCAGATCGGCGCCGTCAAGGGCCGGAATAATGCCGTTTTTAATCTTGTAACTTCCTCTAAAATTAGCGATCGTAAAGGACTTATCTACATAAAAATACTCTCTCCCGCGTGCAAAATATGAAGCGGGTTTGGAGTGAGGCTTGAAGTAGTGGCTTACCTCAAAGCCTAAATTTAGATCGTGCAGAGGCGAGTAGGAGGCGTGCACGCTTAGCTTTTTGGCGTGGTTATTGATGTTTTCATGCGTCTTTTTATTGTAAATTCTAAGTCGCTCGAAGCTCGCGCCGAAATCAAAGTCCTGCGTTTGGTAGTTTGAGCTTAGCTCAAAACCATGCCTTTTGGCTTGATCGATATTTTGATACTGCCCGTATTGTTGCGAAAAGCCGCCCGGCGGCACGCCCAGATGCGGTAGCGGCTTAACGTCAATCATATCTTTGATATTGCCGTTAAAGTAGATAAATTTCATATTGAAGTGATCGTCCGTAAAAATTTCATCCTGTTTAAAACTAAATCCGACCTCGTATTCTTTTACGGTCTCGGGCTTTAGATCGGGATTTGGGATGTAATAATACATTCGGTTGATAGGCCCTGCTTGCGATGTTTCGTGCGGAGTAGGCGCACGGAAACTCTCGCTGTATCCCGCTAAAAGCGTAAATTTATCAAAGAGCGTATAGGCAATCGCCGCGCGCGGAGAAAATCTCGAATCTTTAAATTTAGCCGATCTGCCTTTGATGTCGCGATCGAATCTATCGTATCTACCGCCTAAGGTAAGCTCTAAATCATCGTGCAAGCGGATCAAATCCTGCGCGAAAAGCCCGTAGCTATTGTATTCGTTCGGAAAGGAGGCGAAATCTCTTAACGCTCCATTTTGGATAAAGATCGCATCCTCTTGCCTATTTTCGTAATCGCCGCCGAAAGCGAAGCTATGATTTAAAAAGCCCGTGTCGAATTCCGAGATATTTTTGATCTCTAATCCCTTACGATCGTCTTTGTTCGTGTAGCTGCCGGTATCTGCGCCGTCGATATAGCCGCGTTTATACTCGGCTCTGCTTTTGTAGGCCTTAAAAGACATATCCACTAGCGGGCTTTGCGGCGTGAAGCTCCAATCAAAAACATAATCTCTCTGGCTTAAATTTCCGCTTACGAAGAGATCTGCATCATTTTGCCATAGTGTCTGCCACATCGTGTGTAAATTTTCGTCGTAATCAAAGGCGCTGAAGCTTACGCGGTGATCGTCCAAATTCGCGCCGATCTTAAAAAATCCGGTATCGATATGCTCGTTATTGAAGCTCTTGTCGTAGTCCGGGGCGTAGTGCGTGCCGCCGTCTGCGAACTTAACGTTGCCGTAGCTTGCGCGCTTGCCGTAGAGTAAAACGTCGATCGGAATTTCCTCGCCCTTGCCGTAAATCGCGCCGCGCGTGCTATGCATATTGTTTGATTCGAGTCTCTGTCCTAGCATCAAGCCTACGTTTTTGCCCTCGCTTAGATAATCGCTCGCGCTTTTGGTTTGCATATTTACGATACCGCCGATCGCGCCCGAGCCGTGCAGCACGGACGAGGCGCCCTTTATGACCTCGACGCGCTTTAAGATATCGCTATCGGTGCGAAAAGATGAGATCATATTGGAGTAAATTCCCACGCTCCTGCGCACGCCGTCTTGTTTGATGATGACGCGCTCGTCGCTTTGATATCCGAATCCGCGGATCTGAAACTGCCTGCCGATCTGCCGCCCCATATCCATACTGCCGTCAACGCCCGGTATCTGCATGATCGAATCGACCACGTTGGTTTTGGCTTTCATATCCTTGGGGGTTAAAATTCCGGCCGAGCCTGCGTATTTTAGGTTATCGACCACGCTCACCGTCGCTTGCACGACGATTTGACCCAGATCCTGCGACTTCGTGGCGTTATTTTCGGCCGCATTCGCTCCGCCTATTGCGCCTATCGCAAGCGGCACCAATAAAATTTTCTTTTTCATGCCCCGACCTTTAAAATAAAATTGAAATACATTATTATATATCTAGATACTTAAATAAGGTTGAAATTTAATTTCAAAAACATTTGAAATTCATTATTATTGGCGGCAAGAATGCGCTCTTTCTGAGCTACTTCTGCGTTTTGGCTGCGTCTTATCCGCACTTTGTCCGCGCCGTTCCTGCACTGTTTCCGCACCTCGCCTGCACCGTATTTAGGCGGATAAATTCGGCGTTTTTATCTCAACAAAGAGCCTAAATTTAAACGTCCGCGATTTACCTGTGTCTAAATTTAGCACTTGCCCGTATGATTTAAATCTTTCGCTTTTCGTAAATTTAGATCGGAATTTATTTACTTTTTATTTTACAAAGGATAAAATCGCGCCTAAGAGATCGGTCGATCTAGATTATTTCAGGATTTTTTCATGAATAACGTTAAATGGTACATCATCGCAGGCGCCGTGCTAGGCGTGCTGGGTGCGACGCTGGTGCATTTCGGAAACCCGGGCAATATGGGCGTTTGCGTCGCTTGCTTTTTGCGCGATACCACAGGCGCGCTGGGCTTTCACCGAGCTGCCGCAGTGCAATACATCCGCCCGGAGATCATAGGGCTCGTGTTCGGCGGTTTTTTGGCAAGCGTGCTTTGGACGCGCGAGTTTGCGCCGGTTACGGGTAGCTCGCCGTTTGCGAAATTTTTCCTAGGAGTTTTCGCGATGATCGGCTGCCTTGTGTTTTTGGGATGTCCGTGGCGCGCGTTTTTGCGCCTAGGCGGCGGCGATTTGACCGCGCTAGCCGGGTTAGCGGGTCTGATCTGCGGCGTACTCATTGGGTTTTTGCTTAAAAAGCGCGGCTATGAGGCGAGCAAAGAGGCAAGGCTTAGCGGCGCGATCGGAATTTTGCCCGTGCTACTGGGCGCTGCACTGCTTGCAGCCTTGGTCTTCGGACTCAAAACGGGCGAGAGCGGCGCGCTTTTTATCTCCGCTAAAGGCCCCGGCGCGCAACACGCCGCGGTAGGCATCTCGCTGGCTGCGGGCATTATCGTGGGCGCGGTGATGCATAGAAGCAAATTTTGCAGCGTCGGCGCGTTCGGTAGAATTTTCCGCGGCGATTTCTCGATGTTTTGGGGCGTGCTAAGCGTCATCGCGTTTGCGAGCATCGCAAATATCGCATTTGGGCAATACAAACTCGGCTTTGAGGGCCAGCCTATCGCTCATAACGATTTCGTTTGGAATTTCTTGGGTATGGTGCTCGCAGGACTTTGCTTCAGCCTAAGCGAGGGCTGCCCTGGCAAGCATCTGGTGCAGGCCGGTACGGGAAATTTAAGTTCGGGCATATTCGTCATCGGCATGGCGGCGGGCGCTGCGGTCGCACACAATTTCTTGCTCGCAAGCTCGGCTAAAGGCATCACCGAGTTCGCTCCTTACGCGGTCGCGATCGGTTTTGTTTTTGCGCTTTACGTGGGGATTTTTCAAAGGCGCGGCGCTTAAGGCTGATATTTAATCTCAGAGATCAATCTATACAGAGGCGGTGTATCTAGTCAAGCTCTGGCGGCGTACTTATAAAGAAATACGCCGCTAGCGCAGAGCGCTCGCTACAAGACTGGCGCAAGCAGCTGGAGATGGAATTTAAGAATTTGTAGCCATATTCATAACGCGATAAAGCAAATGATAAAATAGATTCCGTCCAAGAAATATTACGATTAATTTTTAAGAGCCGCGCCTTTAAATTTTAAAATTTAAAAGATTCGTCGATTGAGGCTTCTTTCATCTAAAGCTCTTTAATTGCTAATTAAAATCCAGCCACACGTGGCGCCGGGTCTTATCCAAATCAATGCCTTTTGTCCTCATAAAAAATTCTTTTATCCTAACGTAGTCGTCCATAGTTTCTATCGTAAAGGCGATATCTTTATCCTTGCCTCGGATTATTATATTATCGTAGAATATAAGTCTAAGTTGAAATTTAAAAACCAAAAAATACATAAATTTTGAGATGAATAAAAACAAAAACGTCAATATTAATATAAAAATTACTTTGGAACTACCTGTTTCTATATATTTTCTTACGCCGATAGCTAATACCAATATGCAGATCAATAAAAAAGCGATTATCGTAGCATACGGATCAAATTTTAAGAAAAATCTATAAAAAGCGCCTTGCCTCCTAAGCCACTCATTATCTCTTGCAAAATAGGCTCTTTTTACATCCTTAAGATCATCTAAGAATATAGTTTTTTCGGGCATTTTATTTGTATAATAAGTAACTCGATCATTATAAAATTTTACAAGTTTCTTATTGTAAAAATTTGTAAAATATTCTATTATTATAGGCAATCCGAAAAATGGAAATACTATAAAAAGCTGATTATATCTAGTTTGATTGGGTTCGTATGAATACATAAAAATCATAATCGCAAGCGTGCATACCGTAGCAAGAACTATATAAAAACTAGTCCTATCTTTGAGCGCTAAAGGCTCTTTATTATAATCACTAGCGCAACTCGGATTTTGTTCAAATTTATTAAGTTTTTCGTTTGTATTTATCGTAGAGTCATCCGTGGATTTTTCAAATTTAGAATTCTTACTGTCAGAATTCTCGGCATCAAAATTCCGCCCTGAACCTTGCTCTAAATTTTGACGCCGTTCATTTAAAATTTTATTTAGCTTCTCAAGCCACTGTTTTTTATTCATCTTTATTCTTTATAGCCTACACAAAAATTTGTGGCGGGATTTTATCTAAATTTTTTCCCGTTTTCAATAGAAAATAGGCTTTTAGCTCCCCGTATTCTTTACTTGTTAGTATGCTTGCTTCGATATAATTACCATTGCTCATAAAAATAAGGCTGTCGTTACCTATGCCAAATCCCAAATTTTTCTTAAATCTAAATATGATTAAGGGCGCAAACGCCAAAAATAAGGAGATCGGCACAATTAAAATTCCATAAGAAATTTTATTTTTAAAAGTTACTACCAAAGATAAAAGGATTATCCACGTAAACGCGACAAAAAATGTTGAAATTTTACCTTTTTCCGTCATTTTTAAAGTGGATGGCCCAAAGGTGCGTTTTATTGCAATTATTTCAGATAAATTTATAGAGTATAGGGTCATTCTCTTTTTCTCTGAATAATATTCGATAACTGAATTTTTAAATTTTATATAGCAGGTGCCAAATTTATCCGAAAGTTCTAGCCAGCGTTTAACGGATCTTGGCGAGTCTTGCCTTGTTCCAAAATCTATGAAATTAAGAAAATACAGAAATGGCGAATAAAATTTAATCATCTCTATTGAGTTATCTTTTATGGTTATCGGCTCTTTGTCGTAATCCCTTGCTTGAGTTTTAAAATTTTGCGAGGGCGTATCAGTGGTACAAGAGAAATCGCTTTGCGATTTTTGTTCAACGACATTCGTAAAATTTTGCTCGCTGGCATTTATAGAATTTTGCCTGCCATCGCTCGTAAATTTTAGCCCGCCGCCCGCCAAATTTCGCTTATCGCAATTTTTATTTTGTAAGAAATCCTTTATATTTTCATCATACCGCGTTTTGCTTATGCCAAACCTAGCAATTTCGTCATTACGCATTTGGTTCCTCCTTATACGCGCTTGATTTAGATATAACTATCGCGCGAGTTTGCACACGGAGATCAGCCTTGCGCATTTTTTAAAATTTGCAAAATTTCACTTATCTTTTGCGGATCTTTGATGCCTCGCGCGTCCTCCACCCGGCTGTTTAGATCGATAGCGTAGGGGCGCAGCGCGAGTGCTTCAAGGATATTTTGCGCGCCGATGCCGCCTGCAAGAATAAAAGAGATCGCGCCGCCTTTGGAAGCAGTGCTACACTTATCCGCACTATCATCCTTTGCGGCACCCGACTTGCCCACCTCACCGCCGTCATTCGTAATATTTGGCGCGCCCGCCTCATAGTCGTTTGCACCTTGATTATTGACGCCTTCGCTTGTGGGTCTTACACCACTCAGCCGAGCGGTAGCACACGCACTAAATTTGCACTCATCGTCATTCTTTTCGGCGCGACGATCGGCGCTCGCTTCTTGTTTCGTATTGCTCGATCGAACAATATCATGTGCGCGCTCGCTCGCTTCATTGCTATTAGAGGCACAGCACATGTTGCTTACTCTCTTGAGCTTCAAATTTCCGTTTTCGCTATGCTCCACGCAAGAATTGTTGCAGTCGCCGTTTTTATCGCGCTTTAAATTCCCCTCGCTATATCCGTTGCAGATCGCGCTATGTTTAAGATAGCTCCTTGCGTCGTCTGAGCTTTGAGCGGTGCCTGCTACATAGCATTTTTTGTCACTTGCTGCGTTATTTTGCGTATCGCAGCGCCCGCTAGCCGGGTCGCATTTTGTGCCGTCTATGCTTTGAACTGTGCCGTCCGCGCAGTATTTTTCATCGCTCGTTGCGCCGTCTCGTCCTTGGCAGCCAAGCCCTGCGCGTCGCAACAGATCCCAGTCGAAGCTCACGCCGTTGCCGCCCAAGCTCGCTCCTTTGGCGTCGAATAAGATCCGATCGCAGCTCAAACCCTCAAGCGGCGGAATCTCAGCGCTGATACTTAGAACCTGCCACGCCTCGGTGCCTGCTGAGTTAAGACGTGTTTTGAAATCCGCACTTATGCGTCCGTAAATTTGAGCGCAGTCTAGCTCGCAAATGCTGCAAATTTTTAAAATTTGCTCTTCGCTTAGGGTTTCCGCATCTAAAATTTCAGAATTCAGATCTTTTACCGAGGCGGACACAACGCAGTTTGCGTTTAAATTTACACTCAAATCCTCGCGCTGCTTTTCGCAAAATTCCGCGGCTTCATAAAATTCTACGCTTCCGCTAGTGCCCGCGTAAATTTTATCTTCACAAATTTCTTCGCCGCGAATTTTGCTGCTAAAATTTTTACATTCACATGCGGCGACGCCGTGTTTTTTGGAGCTCAAAGCAAAGACGCCCACGCACTTTGCGCCATTTTCATGCGCGATACGTGCGATCTCGCGAGCCGTTTCTATGCTGACACGGCGCTTGGAGCTTGACACGAAGATCACGCCTAAAAAATTTACACCTAGACTTGCCACAGCGCATGCTTCTTCAGGTGTTTTGATACCGCAAATTTTAATTAAAATGTTCATATTTTCGCCTAAAAGATATAATATCGCAAACTAGTCTCTGCGATCTCTTTCATTATTTCAAACATCTCGTTTGCACTCCACTCCTCTTTTCGAAAATACATACTTACGGGAGAAAATTTATTGTGCTCGCTGTTGCCGTCTAGCTTAAAAATATAAGTTTTGTTGAGGTAGTAAAATTCGTTCATTGTACTAAGTTTTGAAAATACGTTTTTTGTGCTAGCGTCATTTTCATTAAAGTCGTCACCGCTACCAAAACATACGAAAGGCGTTATGTCTTCGTGGTTCATCATAGCTCTTATGCCGATTAAATTTTTGCCTAGGCGCTCTATTGCATTACCCCTAGCTTGCTTTTTTAACCCTTCTTTAGCGCGTTTATCATTTGTGCCTTGTCTTTTAACTTCTGCCGCTAGAAGGAGTTTTTGATATTTTGTGTCGCCTTGTTTTTTTAGCATCAAAAAGCCCCCATCAGGCATGATAGTATTGTCTTCCCATGTTGTATCAAACTGTTTTCTGATGCTACCGTTTTTTATATTTTCCATCATTCCTTTTAACGACAATCTTCCGCTAAATTCAAGGTAAAAACCGTTAAAATTTGGAATTTGACCAAATCTATTTTCTATATAATCAATAGTTTTTTGCATGGCCTGCGCTATATTTTTATCGTCAAATTTGGACTCGGTATTTTTGGGTTTATGCTGATTTACATTTTTCCTTAGATCATCACTATTTGCCACTTTAAACCTTTTTTACGATATAGATGTATTCGGTTACGTAAAGCGCCCTGTTATTTAAATTTCTGCTTGCGCGGTAAGTTGGATAGCGGATTCCGTGTTTTATGACTTTGCCGATTTTTGATAAATTTAAAAGAAACTCCGCCTCACTGATAAATCCTTCCGAATTAAAAGAGATGACTAAATATTTAGCCGGAAATTTAGACAATAAGGCAAAAAATTCATCTGCTGCTTTTGCCTTTTTATTAAAATTCGAGCGATTCCAGTCGTTTGGTATGCCCGATACCTCGCTTAAATTTTTAGGGTCGGGAGCCTTAAAATTTGTGATTAAATTTAGCATAAAATAGTTTGAGCCATAAGGGTGCTGGTTATACGGCGGGTCAAAGTAAGCGATATCCAAAGGGGATAAAATATTCGCTAGCTTTAAGGCATCTTGCTGATAAACTTCAAATTTGCTCGTAAAATTTGAAAAAATTGGTTTTTGAAGAGTAATTTTACCTAAAATTCTATTTAACGCATTTTCTCCGCTACCGCCGAATTTTCCTACACCATTCTTGTCTTTGTAAAAGCCCTTAAATACACCACCTGTATTTGAATGGATGCTAGCCTCGCTGAGTAGAGGCGCTATAAAAAAATGCCTAAAATCTAGATCTATTTCTTCTATTGCTTTACGCAAACCACCGATTATTAGCGCATTTTCACGAGAATAAAATACTCTCTCGCCGTGTTTTATATTAGCGTCATCTTTTGGAGCGTAAAGTTTGCTTATAAAACTCTCGCTGGGTTTAAATTTTTCTAAAATTTGCTTAAAACTTTTGTCGATTTGCTCTTTGAGCTCTGGCGTGAAATTTGAAAGATAGCATGAGTTTATCACGCGCGAATAATCCTCTAAGTCGTTTGCAACAACGAGGCTCGAGTATGCTTTAGCTGCTCTTGCAACCACGCCTGAGCCACTAAAAACGTCTACAAAACTTATCTTTTGTTTTTTTAGTTCGCTCTTTATCTCGCAAAGTACGTTTAAAATTTCGTTTAATATTGCGCGTTTATTACCCAAATAGCTAATTAGCTGTTCCTTTAAAAAGGCAGGATTTTCGGCAATTTCAATTTCTTTTATAGTATTCTTCAAGCTTTGCCTCGCGTATAGTCCTCAAAATATCGGTAAACCTTGCCCGATTTGATCGCCTCTAAAATGAGTGGCTTAGCCTCCGCAGGGCTTGACACGACATCCGCGCAGTATAGCGCAAACATCGCGTTTAGCACGACGATGTCAAATTTCGGCCCATCAAGCTCGCCTTTTAAAATTTGCTTTAAAATCTCGGCATTAGCCTCGCCGTCGCCGC
>NZ_CALKTS010000085.1 GCF_937997595.1 uncultured Campylobacter sp.
TGAAATTTTATTGGTAGCCGAAATTTTATTCGCATCACCAGTTGAAATTTTATCCATAGCGTCGCCCAAAATTTTCTCTTCAGTGGAAATTCTACTTGCGCTTGCGTTCGCAGCCAAAATTTTATCGGCGGCTGAAATTTTATCCGCCCCCACACTCTTGCCCGCAGCTGTACCATCGCCCGCGCCTAAAATTTCATCGCACTTCTGGGCGGAGTTTTGAAGTTCCGTTAGTTCCGCTCCGCTTAGAATTTCATAAAACGCGCTCTTTGCGCTGCGTCCGCCGGGCACAATCCCCATTTTTAGGCGATTTGCGGGGTTGCGAGCGATCGGGCGCTCAATTACGCAGGGCTCTTTCAGCGGCAGGTCGATGAGAGTGAGGTATATCCGCCCCATGCTCTTGTCGCTTAGCTGCGCCGAGAGCGCGGCATGCGCGGCGTTGTTTTTGGCGACGAGCAGGGCGCCGCTGGTGAGTTTATCCAGGCGGTGCACGATGCCTGCGCGAAGCTCGCCGCCGAGCGTGGAAAGCAGATAGCCGCGAGACTTGAGCCAGTCCACGAGCGTGGGTTCTTTGACGCTTGCGGCGGGGTGGACGGTAAGGCCCGCGGGCTTATTTACCACGAGCAGATCCTCATCCTCGTATAAAATTTCAACGTCGAAGTTTAGCTGCTGCTCGCTTATTTGCTGCGGCGCAGGCGCGGGGTAGTCGATACGTACGAGCTCGCCCGCAGATAGCTTGTAGCCGGGCTTAGTTTGCACGGCTCCGTTCACTCTGACCGCTGCGGATTTGATTAAGTTTGATATTTGATTGCGCGAAATTCCAAGCTGCGAGCTTAAAAAAACGTCGAGCCTTTCGCTGCATTGTGCTATTAGATTATCCAAATTTATACCTTTTTTGGCTATTCTTACGTCAAAATTTTAATAGGATTAAGCGTTGTTTAAAATTGACAAAAAGATTTTAGCATATTTTGATTTCATTCAACCTTTTTTGATCGTGCCGATAGTGGTTTTTTCATACGTTTTAATAAGCGAGGCAAACGACGTGCTGTCCTCGAAGCAGGTCGTTTATTTCGGCGTAGGATTTGCCGTTTTTACGCTGTTTTTTCTCTTTCCGATACGCAAATTTTTATATCTCATACCGATATTTTATTGGATCAACATCATATTGCTGCTCAGCGTCGATTTTTTCGGCGTTAGTAAGCTAGGAGCGAGACGCTGGCTGGAGATCCCTTTCGTGCATTTTACGCTGCAGCCCAGCGAGGTGATGAAGCCCGCGTTTATCCTGATGCTGATGTATCTGATACACAAAAATCCGCCGCCGAAAAATGGCTACGGGCTGAAGGATTTTTTGCGCCTTAGCTTCTACATACTTCTGCCTTTCGTTCTGATCGCAAAAGAGCCCGATCTAGGCACCGCCGCGATACTTTTTTTGACCGGATTTGCGATCCTTTTCATCATCGGCGTGGATAAAAAAATTTGGCTTACGCTGATCATCGTTTTTGTGGCCAGCTCGCCGATTTTGTACGAAAACATGCATGATTATCAAAAAAAGCGCATCGCCGATTTTATCAGCGAGGAGCCCAATTACCAGGTTAAGCAGGCGATCATCGCTATTGGAAACGGCGGCATTTACGGCAAGGATAGAGACGAAGCGACGCAGACGCACTTTAAATTTCTGCCGATTGCGACGAGCGATTTTATCTTCGCTTATACGATCGAGCGCTTCGGCTTTGTGGGGGCTGCCGCGCTGATCGCGCTGTATGCGCTGCTGATACTGCATCTGCTGAGCCTAAACTATGATTTTAAAAGCGATTATTTGATACGGGTCTTTACGAGCGCGCTTGCCTCGCTCATTTTCATTTATACGGGCGTCAATATCTCGATGGTAGTGGGTTTCGCGCCGGTCGTGGGCGTGCCGCTGCCGTTTTTTAGCTACGGTGGCAGCAGCTTCATCACCTTTATGATCCTCTTTGGAATTTTGCAAAATTTGCTGACGTTTAGGATGAAGGATAACTACAAGACCTACAAGATCAGGATGTAAATTTAGCGTTTGCACGGGTAAATTTTGAAATTCTACAAAATCGAGCGAGACTTGTTTTTAAGTCGGCGGTGAAATTTGAAGCAGCGGGCTAAATTTTAAAGCTCGCTACAAAATCACGCCTATACCGAGCGTAAAAACCACCGCGAAAAAGGCGTATGTAAAGGCAAATTCCAAAGTTTGCGAATTAAAAAATCCGTAGTACAAAACGCTCGTGAAAAATCCGCCCACGAAGGCTACGGCAAAGATCCCGATCCGCGCTGCGACGGGCTTTACGCCGCAAAATTTGTATAGGTAAAAAACCCCGCAGAAGCTGATCGCAAACCATACCATCGCAGGCACCGGCCCGCTTAGGCCTATCATGCCGAAGAAATTGGCTAAATTTAAAAGCAGCAAAAATATCACCGCAAGTGCGATCAGCGCGGATCTGATCATCTATCGCGCCTTGCGTCGGACGCGGAATTTTCAGCGCCTTGATTGAAATTTTGCGCGGAATTTTCGCCCGCGCCGTCATTTGAAATTTCAAAATTTTCGTTGGAATTTTCATCGGCGCGATGCGCAGAATTTTCACCGAAATTGCCACTAGAATTTAAAATTTCATCCTCGCTTTGAGAATTTGAAATTTCACCGCCGCTTTTAAAGTTTAAAATTTCATCCGCCGTAGCATCTTTGCTTTGCGGATCCTGCGCCTCTTTTGCGCCGCCGAAACCCGCGTCTTTTAAATTTTCGCTCTCGTTGCCGTCTAAATTTTTAGAGCTCTCGTCCGCAGAATTTTCATAAATTTTATTTGAAAACCTTTTGTGCCTGATCTGTAGATAAAAGACGAAGGCGACGAACGCTACCGCCGTAATCGCGATGTAGTAGCGGTTTTCAAAGAGCAGCACGCCCTCTACCAGCCCCGAAAACAGCGCCAGCAGCGAGGCTGTAAGAAACGGGAAGCGCACGAGCTCCTTTTCGCCGATCGCTAAGGCGATGAGCGCGACGCCGAATATCGTGGCGTTTAGCAGCGCGCCTAGGACTTTGATTTCGGCAAAAAGGCTCGGATTTACGCGCGAAGTGACGTAGAGTGCGAGCACGACGGCTGCGAAAAGCAGGATCAAAAATACGATTTTTTTCATTTTGGACCTTTTAAATTTTATCTTTAAATTTACGATTCAGCTGCGCCCCTTCATACGCATAGAGCGCAGGCATCGACGTATCGCAACTGCCGTGTTCGCGGCATTATGTAAACATCGCCGCTCTGCGAACATGGCACGAAATTTCAGGACGCCGTTAAGCGCGGCTAGAGCGATACACATACTCATGACTTAAAGCGCAATTCTAATTGTGCGGACGCGGTTTGAAACACGACTTGCGTTAGTGCGACAAAATCGCTATTTTTGCGCGACTTAAATGCGATTCTGTCGGTAAATTTTACCGCCAGCCGCACTCTGCTGAGCAAGTGGAGCCAAGTCCGTGCTTTAAAATTTTACCGCCAGCTGCGCTAAAAATTCCGCGTCTAAGCCGTATATATCTCTAGCTCGTGGCGCCGCAAGACGCTCCGCAAAATTTACCTGCTCGTAGTAAATATTTGGCACACGAGCGAATTTTGCACCCAAGCGCCGCACGTTTTGTTTTAAATTTAGCGCCGCGGGCTTTAAATTTTAAATTTACCGCTTCCGCGCTCTGTTTATACACAAGATCTGTGCCGCTCTCCAAACTATATCCGCGGAGCAAATCTAGATCCGCGGAGCAAATCTCGCGCCGAAATAAAATTTCATCTCGATCGTAAAATCGCAGCGCGTAAAATTTCATTACCTGTTTTTCTGAAAGTATGCGTCCACTCCGTTTGCGATGCCTTGGGCGATGCGATCCTGATAGGCGCTTTTACCTAAATTTTTACCCTCCTGCGGGTGCGTGATGTAGCCCATCTCCACGAGCACCGCGGGCATCGTAGCGCCCACCAGCACCCAAAACGGCGCCTCGCGCACACCTCCGTCTCTGCTCGAGAAGCTCTTTTTGACCGAGCTGAGCATATAGCTTTGAATGTCGATGGCAAGCTTGTTTGAGGAGATTATCTTCTCGCGATTTAAGAAATTTAGGAAGGTCTGCTTCGAGAAGGTATTCATATCCTCCAAATCTCCCCTATTTTCGAGTGCCGCGGCGTTTTTACTGCGCTCGCTTCTAGCCGGGCTTAAGAAAAAGGTCTCCACGCCGCTCATTTTGGATGCCGCACTGGCGTTAGGGGCGGCATTTGCGTGGATCGAAATAAACATATCGGCGTTTTTTTTAGCGGCGAAAGCGGTGCGCGACCTTAAATTTATAAACACGTCGGTGCTGCGCGTATAAAGCACCTTGTATCCGCGCTTGGTAAGCAGCGCACCGAGCTTTTTGGATGTGGCTAGCACGACGTTTTTTTCCTTTAGCCCGTTTCCGACGGCGCCCGAATCGCTGCCGCCGTGACCGGGGTCGATTACGATGAGTTTGCCCTTGGTGGATTTATAAATTTTACCGGCGGCCACGGAGGTCGATTTGGCGCCCCCTGATTCCTCTATCGTGCTGATTTGCGGCTCGCTATCTTGCTCGCGTCCGTGCTTGCGCCCTGATTTTTGATCCTTGTTTTTTTCTGCTCGCGCCGCTTTTGCGGCTTTTAAGCCTTCGGCCGTACTTAAAATCATCATATTGCCGTTAATTTCTACGTTTGCGTTGAATTCTTTCGGATTACTAAGTACAATGCGTACGGTCTTGTCGTTATACTGTGAGATACGCACTTCGCCCACGAAGCTATCTTTTAGCCGCGTATTGTGCGACTTTTGGCGCGCGCTAAAATCGAGCACGAAGCGAAAGTGATCGTTGCTCGCGATGGTAAAATCCTTATAGTCGCTCTGCCTTAGATCGCGGTTGAACTCAAGTACGATCTCGTTTTTATCGCCGCGCAGAGAATTTAGAGTAAGTTGGGCGTTTTTGTCCGCTTTTTTGACACTGCTTTTTCTAAGCTCACTGCTTTGATCCGCAACCTCCTCATCCTCGTTTTGCGCGATTGCGTCCTCGCCGCCATCGTCCTCTTGGACGTCTACGACCTCGTCCGCGTCGTGAGGTCTAGTCGAGCGTAAAAACTCCAGATCCTCGCTAGATAGCGAGCTTAGATCGGCTTCTTCTGGCGCGCGCGTCTTTTTGAGATTTTT
>NZ_CALKTS010000086.1 GCF_937997595.1 uncultured Campylobacter sp.
TTAGTACCGCCGCTCAAAACTAAAGCTCCTCAAAATTCACATACTCGATACGGTTCGCGATTAAAAAATAAAATCGCTTACCGCATCATCGATTGCTGCCGTTTGCAAATTCTGCGATTGCGATACAATTAGCGAAAGACGTTTATCCGCTTCGGATTTTACGTATTTTAACAATGACGAAAGCGGCGTGCCGTTCGCATAACTTTTTCGATAGTTATCAACTTCCGTTTGCGTGAAAACCGGTTTGCCGTCGGGAAATGTCAGCGCGAATATTTTTTTTATCTCTTCCGATTCCGCACTTATATGCTGTTGCGGCATCGGGGGTGTCGGTTCGTCGTTTTTGTTTACGAGCAGATATTTCATTACCGCTCGCGTGACGTTTTTCCATTCGCCCGATGATGATTGATAACTTTCCTGCTTGTGTTCAAAATGTCCGACGGCGTTTTTATTTACCCATGTCGGGTAATCGAAGTTGCCGCGTTGAATACCGAATGCATCGAAAAAGCGGCTCATATTGCGATTGAAAAAATCTCCCTCGACATATCGTTCGACATACGGAGTTTTATTTGCTGCACCTCTACCTCTCTTACCTCTTACTCTCTTAGCTCCGAAGTAGCTTTCATCTATCTCTATCTCGCTATTAAATTTGCTTATCTTTTCACATTCTTGAGAGATCAAAACTCTAATGCTTTTTAGAATCTTATTAATGGAAATTCTAGAGATTCCTGTAAAATTTGCTATTTTAGAAGCTTCTATGTCTTCTGCAAAATACTTGAGAATTTCTCTAAATTTCTTCTCTGAAATTCGGGAACGAATTATATACTTGTTTTTCATCGGCAGGATCATAGTTAAAAACTCCTTTGAAAGTTTTTAACTTATCTTGAGCCAAATTTAAAACAAATTATGTCGCAGCTAGGATTTAGCGCACCTGCAAGCTAAATTTAAACTCTATCATACGCGCCTTGTAGTCGCGCTCGATAGGATTTAGCGCGCCTGCGAGCTAAATTTAAACAGCAACGCGCGCCGTGTATGATCTCGCCGTTTCATTTAGTGCACTTACGAGCTAAATTTACGGCTGAAATTTCAAAATTTACGCTGCGCCAAAGAGCGCTTTGACGCTACGATACGCGCCGCTAGGTTTAAATTTTAAAATTTAGCAGTTAGTGAGCACTCAGCCGACACCTGCCGAATTTGCGGCGGCGGAATTTGCAGAATTTTGCGAATTACCGTTTGCGGAATTTTGCCCTGCGAAATTCCGCGGCGCATGCTTCATTATCAGCTCTCTACTGGGCGCTTTGCCCGACGCACGTTTCGCCTTTTCTCTCGCTATACAGACAGCGCCAACCGCTCCATTACTCGCGCTCACTATGTCATTTGCTACATTTGCTCGGAACCAACTGCGAAAAGCTGCAAATGCACCGAATTCTAACCGCACGCCCTAAATTTCACCGTCTACGCAAAGGGCAAAATTTTTTTGTAATTGCTCCACAGCTCGCTCTGCTCGCCGAAATACGCGAGCAGCCCGCGCACGTTGCGATCGAATGGGTTGGGCTCTTTATGCAGCGCGATACGCTGCGACAAGCGCAGATCGTAGGTGTTATATATCGCGGAATACGGCACCGGAAAGTCCGAAGCGTAAAGCAGGCGCGAGTGCACGTCCGTTT
>NZ_CALKTS010000087.1 GCF_937997595.1 uncultured Campylobacter sp.
TCAAAATCGGCGGCGTCTTTTTGGATCTGCCTAACGGCTGGTTAGAAGAGATGTTGAAATTTTGCGACGAATTCCCGAGCGATATTAAAGAATTTGAAGATATGCTCGATACGAATAGAATTTGGCTGATGCGAACCGAGGGCGTGGGCGTGATCTCGCACGAAGATGCCCTTAGCTGCGGCTGTAGCGGCGTGACGCTCCGCGCTAGCGGACATGCTTGGGATATCCGCAAAGAGGAGCCCTATCTCATCTACGACGAGCTTGATTTTGACGTGCCGTATGCGAGCGAGGGCGATTGCTACGCGCGCTATAAGTGTTATATGGCAGAGATGCGCGAGAGCCTTAAAATTTTGCGCCAGTGCGCGAAGCACTATCCGCTAAGCGATCCGCAAATTTTAGCGATCGATCCCGCTTACGTAAATCCGAGCAAAGAGCAGATCATGACGCAAAACTACTCGCTGATGCAGCATTTCGTGCTGGTTACGCAGGGTTTGCGCCCGCCCGTGGGCGAAATTTACGCCGCGAGCGAGAGTCCTAAGGGCGAGCTTGGATTTTATATCCGCTCGATGGGCGAAAGCTGCCCGTATCGCCTTAAGATCCGCACGCCGAGCTTTTGGCACTGCGCGATCTATGAGGAAATTTTACCCGGGCAGTATCTTGCCGACGCCGCGGCGATCATCGGCAGCACTAATATTATTTTAGGCGAGGTGGATCGATGAAGCGCTACGATTTGAGGCATCTGGGCGATAAGTTTTTAAACCGCATGGGCGAAATTTTAAAAAATTCCGCTCGCGGCGAGACGATGATCTTTATGTTTGAGATGGGCGATTTCAGCGCGGTTCAAAAGAGCGCCGATCTGGTGGAGGGGCTAAATTCCACGCTATTAAGCTCGATCCGTTATAACCAAGTCGATTGGATGGTCGTCGCCAAAAAGGGGAGAGGATGAAAATTTTAAATTTCGCGTCGCTGCTTAGCCTGCAAAATCCCGCGCTCGCAGCCAGTTTTCAGAGCGCTGAAATTTTAAGCGTATCGCCGCTGCAAGATCCGCATCTTCCCGGCGAGCTGATAAAATGCGAAATCGGCGCGCAAAGCTTCGTGCTGGCGCTAATCTGCGCTAGTTTTTGCGACGAGCCCTATTTCGCGGATCTAGATCTAGAGTACTTAAGCGGCGAAAGCAGCGTGGGCGAGGAGGAGATCGAGCAGATCGCGGAGTTTCTGCAAAGCGGCTGCGACGCGCTTTTGATCGAGGATGCGCTCGTTAAAACTCATCTGGACGCCGAAAATATCAGAGCTTTTATATCTATCATAGCGGCAAAATTCGGGATTAAAATTTTAAGCTTACGCGGCGAGCGAGCGGACTTGGGCGCACAAGAGCGGTTAAATTTAAGCCCCCTTAAAGAACCTGAGAATTTCGACGGCGCCGTGGTTTTCAAACACGATGCGGACGAGCGGCTCATCGGCGGAAGGTATTTTTGCATGGTCGCAAAGATCAAGGACGGCGATCGCGTCCGTATCAAAACGCCGCATTTAAATTTGGAAAAAGAATTTATTTTGGATGAGGAGCTAAAGGGCACGATCGCGCTTTTGGGCTCGGGCGGGCAGGGCTTTGGCGGTTATAATTTCGAACTAGCCGAAATTTCTAAGGTTTAAAATGGCAAAGATCACGATCGACGGTAAAGCTTGCGAGTGCGACGAGGGCGAGTATATCTTGCAGGTCGCGCGTCGCTGCGGCGTTTTTATCCCTGCGCTTTGTTATCTAAGCGGCGGTACGCCGACGCTCGCATGCAGGCTTTGTATGGTCGAAGCGGACGGCAAGCGCGTCTATAGCTGCAACGCCAAGGCCAAGGATGGCATGGTCGTTTACAGCCGCAGCCCCGAGATCGACGCCGAGCGCGAGGCGATTGCGCAGGTTTATTGCATCAACCATCCGATGGCGTGCGGGGTTTGCGATCAAAGCGGCGAGTGCGA
>NZ_CALKTS010000088.1 GCF_937997595.1 uncultured Campylobacter sp.
AAGAATTCCAAGAATTCCAAGAATTCCAAGAATTCCAAGAATTCCAAGAATTCCAAGAATTCCACTCACCTCAAAAATCATAGTTAAAATTTAGCAAACTCAGGACTTGATTGCTAAAATTTTATAAAATTTATATAAAAACCTTGACATCTTGCCACTCAATGTTGTATAATACTAGCAATCTTACCGAAAGAGTGCTAAAAGTGAAAACGAATAAACGTGATATAATCCTGGAATCCATCATTTCCGCCTATCTCGATAGCAACACCCCGATCGGATCTTCCGAGCTGGGTGAGCGTATGGGCGTAGCGATGTCCGCGTCTAGCATTCGAATTTATTTTAAGCGCTTAAGCGACGAGGGGGCTTTGACGCAGCTTCATGTAAGCGGTGGTAGAATCCCCACAGTTGCGACGATGCAGGATTACTGGCGCGCTAGACTTAGCTTCGACGATGAGTTAAAAATAGACGATGCTCGCGAGCTAGAAGCGGTGCTTGAGGATTTTGAAATTTACTGTATGATTTTCAACGCCGAAAACGAAGCCCTAAGCGAAGTTATCAATCACGATGATCGCTTCATAATCCTTACATTTAGAACGGATGAGATTATCTTAAAATACGATTTTAGAGTTTTTAAATTCCTATCAAATTTAATAGGAATTTCACTCGGAGATTTGGAGTTAGCCTCGATGCAGATCGGTCTGCGCGAGCTTAGCACAAAAATTAAAGAGCTAAAAAATTCTAAAATCGAATTTCTTTGCAACGAGGTCGTAGCGTATAAAATTTTCAAAGACGAGCGGTTTAAAATTTTACTCAACCCCTCGATCGCCGTAAATTTTACTAAGAATTTGATCTTCGCGCCCTACTTCGAGCACGGATTTATGGGGATCAAACGCCCCGTAAAATTCGAAGGCGAGGACGCTACGATGATCTGCGCAGGCAGCGTTTACGAGAATTACGAGAAATTTTTTAACTACGCTAAAGGAGTAGCATGAGCCATAAATTTAAAGAGCACGGCGATAAAAACGCAGCGTGCGATAGTGAAGAAAAAGAGGTTTGCGAGCAGTGCGCGTCAGAGGCGAGCGAGCCACAAGAGGCGCAGACATGCGACGATACCGATGCGCAGATACAAAAGCTTCAAAACGAGCTGAGTGAGATCACTGATAAATTTTACCGCGCCAATGCGGATTTTGAAAATCTCAAAAAACGTTTGGAAAAAGAAAAAGATAGCGCTGTTGCTTACGCTAGCGAGAGCTTTGCGAAGGATCTGCTGCCGATAATCGACGCGCTTGAGGAAGCCGCCAAAATTGATGTGGAAGGTAATGAACTTGCAGATAAAATTGAAGTCGGCGTAAAACAATGTCTAAGCCTTTTTACAAAGACTTTTGAAAAATACGGTATCGTTCCGATAGCGACGGATGCGGGATTTGATCCTAGCGTGCATAACGCTATTTCGATGATTGAAGCCGAAGGCGCTAAAAAAGGCGATATCGTTCAAGTATATCAAAAAGGCTATATGTATAAGCAGCGCGTTTTGCGCGCCGCTATGGTAGTAGTGGCGAAATAATCGCTCAAATTTTAAAATTTTAAATTCAACACAAAGGATAAAAAATGGCAAAAGTCATAGGCATCGACCTAGGAACAACAAACTCGTGCGTAAGCATATTCGAGCGTGGCGAGAGCAAGATCATACCGAACAAAGAGGGTAAAAACACCACTCCGTCGGTAGTCGCTTTCACCGACAAAGGCGAGGTTTTAGTAGGCGACAGCGCCAAGCGCCAAGCCGTCACTAACCCGGAAAAGACGATCTACTCGATCAAGCGCATCATGGGTCTTATGATGAATGAAAAAAATGCGCAGGAGGCCAAAAAGCGCCTACCGTATAAAATCATCGACCGAAATGGCGCGTGCGCGGTAGAGATCGCGGGCAAGGTTTATACGCCGCAAGAAATTTCAGCCAAGGTGCTAATCAAGCTAAAAGAGGACGCCGAGGCGTTTTTGGGCGAGCCCGTCGTAGATGCGGTTATAACCGTGCCTGCATATTTCAACGATAGCCAAAGAAAGGCTACAAAAGAAGCAGGAACAATCGCGGGTCTAAACGTGCTTCGTATCATCAACGAGCCGACCGCAGCGGCGCTTGCGTATGGACTGGATAAAAAAGAATCCGAAAAGATCGTCGTTTACGATCTAGGCGGTGGTACATTCGACGTAACCGTGCTAGAAACCGGCGATAGCGTCGTAGAAGTTTTAGCTACCGGCGGTAATGCGTTTTTGGGCGGCGATGATTTCGATAACAAGCTGATCGACTTTTTAACCTCGGAATTTCAATCTGAAACAGGCATCGACTTGCGCGGCGACGTCATGGCTATGCAACGCCTAAAAGAGGCTGCGGAAAACGCCAAAAAAGAGCTAAGCAGCGCGATGGAAACGACGGTAAATTTACCTTTCATCACTGCTGATGCCACAGGTCCAAAGCACCTGATGAAAACCATCACCAGGGCCAAATTTGAAAGTATGATCGATTCTTTGGTAGATGAGACCATAAGCACTCTAAAAAAGGTCGTAAGCGACGCGGGACTAAGCATGAACGACATCAAAGAAGTCGTCATGGTAGGCGGCTCGACGCGCGTGCCTTTAGTGCAAGAGGAAGTCAAAAAGGCTTTCGGCAAGGAGCTAAATAAGAGCGTAAACCCTGACGAAGTCGTAGCAATCGGCGCAGCGATCCAAGGCGCGGTCATCAAAGGCGACGTAAAAGACGTGCTACTGCTCGACGTCACTCCGCTAAGCCTCGGCATTGAAACCCTAGGTGGCGTGATGACCAAGATCATCGAGAAGGGAACTACAATACCTACGAAAAAGTCTCAAACCTTCTCGACAGCAGAGGATAATCAAAGCGCCGTTACGATCAACGTCTTGCAGGGCGAGCGCGAGTTTGCGAAAGACAACAAATCGCTAGGAAATTTCAATTTAGAGGGCATCATGCCCGCTCCTCGCGGCGTGCCGCAGATCGAGGTGGAATTCAACATCGATGCGAACGGAATCTTAACCGTTTCGGCAAAAGACAAAGCCACCGGCAAAGCAACCGATATCCGCATCACCGGCTCAAGCGGCTTAAGCGACGCCGAAATCGATAAGATGGTAAAGGACGCCGAGCTTCACAAAGAGGAAGACAACAAGCGCAAAGAGACCGTCGAAGCGCGCAACCAAGCCGATAGCATCGCACATCAAACCGAAAAGAGCCTAAGCGAGATGGGCGAGAAGGTGCCGGGCGATCTACGCGCCAAGATCGAGGGCGCACTAAATGATCTAAAAGCCGTGCTAAAGGATGAAAACGCGAGCAAGGAAGCGATAAACTCTAAAGTAGAAGCCCTAAGCAAGGTCGCCGAGGATCTATACAAGGCTGCCAGCGCAAATCAAGGTGCGCAAGGCGGATCGCAAAGCAGCGGTGCAAACGGCGGTAAAAAAGATGACGACGTCATCGACGCCGAAGTCGAATAACACCATCGCAAAGTAAAATTTTATAACCGCGCGCTCGGTAGTTTTGCCTGCGCTTGAAAAGTAATTTTACCGGCACGCGGCAGAAGCAACCCTATAAACCGCGCATAAAATTTCATAGCTTCACAAGCTTGGGCGTTTTTCATACGCCCGAGCTTAACTGCTATTTCAAATTAAATTCCCAACAAACTAAAATTTTGAGTCACACATAAATACTACTAAATTTTGCGCTGTATAAATC
Organism: uncultured Campylobacter sp.; assembly: GCF_937997595.1. GTDB lineage: Bacteria > Campylobacterota > Campylobacteria > Campylobacterales > Campylobacteraceae > Campylobacter_B. The sequence goes on from NZ_CALKTS010000088.1 coordinate 3,734, forward strand.
TCGCTAGACATTAGAGCATATCCGAACGCGATCGAAATTTCTCCGCACTGATCCCAAATATAGCTGAAATTTTAAGCCTATCGCCTACAAACGGCACTGCGATAAATTTAAAAGTATGGCTAGAAAGTAAAAAATGTATCGTAAAAAGACGCGGTAAAAAACGCCTGTTAAATTTTAGAAGCAAAATAGCTAAATTTAAAGGCGCGCAGATTGATTTATTAAAAAGCAAAAGCCCAAAGGCGACGCTTTGCCTTTGGGCTTTAAATTTAGCCTTATTTAGCTAGAGCTAGTTCTTGCGAGTATTCGCATCAGGGGTGAAAAGCGGCTTATTTAGCAGCTTGAAATCGCCCACGAACTTCTGCCCCTTCTCGCTAGTGATCCATTTGATGAAGCGATGCGCGTTTTCATAGTCGGCTTTTGGGCAGTGCTTAGGATTGACCGCGATTACGGAGTAAAAATTCTTCAGATCGTTATCGCCTTCGTTGATGATAACCATATCCGGATTGCCCTTTTTATTGTCCTCGTATTTGATGTAGGTGCCGCGATCGGTGAAGGTCACGCCCTTTTGCTCGGCGGCTGCGTTGATCGTAGCGATCATGCCTTGACCGGTTTGGTTATACCACGCCTCGTTTTCAGGCACGGCGCCATCGACCTTTTTCCAAATTCCTTTCTCTTTGTTATCGGTGCCCGATTTGTCGCCGCGAGAGAAAAATTTAATCTTCTCCGCCTTGATTAGCTCAAACGAGCCCTTAAGGTCTTTGCCTTTAAATTTAGGCGCGATGGATTTATCGGCGATGAGGATAAAATCGTTATACATAACGGGCGTGCGATCAACACCGAAGCCTTTTTCTACAAATTCTTTCTCGACCTTCGGCGAATGCACGAAAAGTATGTCCGCATCGCAGTTCTCGCCAAGCTTTAGAGCAGCACCCGTACCTACCGCCGTCCATTTGATATCGACGCCGGTTTCCGCCTTATACGCAGGATAGATAGCGTCTAGCAAGCCCGTATTATCGGTGCTCGTTGTAGTTGCCATCACCAAATCGTTATCGGCGGCAAAAAGGCTCGCACTAAGAGCGAGCGAAACAAAAAATATTTTTTTCATGTTATCTCCTTTAAAAAATATGCTATTATAGCATATAAATTTGCCAGAATAGAACATTTAGGACACAATCTTGGACTTTATTTTAGAAGGAATTTTAAGCGCATTCGGACTGCTTCTTAGCGGCGATGCGGAGACATTTTCGGCGATTAAGGCGACGCTTTATACTTCGAGCATCTCGATACTTTTTGCGATTTTAATCGGCTTTCCGATAGGATTTATCCTCGGATTTTACGAATTTCGCGCTCGCAGAACGCTTAGGCTTTTAAGCGACGTAGCGCTTGCGATGCCCACGGTAGCGATAGGACTGATCCTTTACGCTTTCATCTCCAGAAACGGCCCTTTGGGCGAGCTGGGGCTACTTTTTACGCTTAAAGCCGTGATGCTCGGACAGTTTGCGCTGGCGCTTCCCATCATCGTCTCGCTAAGCGCCAGCGTCATCGAAAATATGGACAAAAAGCACTATCTAAACATCATGAACTATCGCCTAAGCCCGCTAAATTTAATCCTTTGCGTGCTTTACGAGCTACGCTACGGCTTGCTGGTCGTCATCGCCACCGCTTACGGGCGGATCGTCGCCGAGGTGGGCGTAGCGATGATGATCGGCGGCAATATCAAATATTTCACCCGCACGATCACCACGGCGATCTCGCTTGAGACCAACAAGGGCGAGTTTGCGATGGGTATAGCGCTCGCGCTGGTGCTGATTTTAATAGCGTTTGCGGTAAATTTAGCCATCCACGCGCTAAAAAGGCTGGATCGATGAGTGCAGATAAGCTAAAGCGTCCGAGTAAAAATTTCACGGACAAAAACCGGGCGGAGGCGGAGAGGGAGAGCGAAAATTTTATGAGCGCAAATTTAACGGACGCAAATTCCGCCCCCGAGAATACTACGCGCGTAAATTTCGCCGCCGAGAATTCTGCGAATAAAAATTCCACTGCGGCAAATTATAAGAGTAAAAATTCTGCGACCGAGAATTCCATTAGCGCAAATTCTGCGGGTAAAAATTCCAAAAACGAGAATTTCGCGAGTGAGAAATTTACGGATAAGAATTCCGCCGCGCGATCTGTACCCGATAGCAATCTGATCTCGGTGCGGGATCTAGTGCTGCGCTACGGACGGAGCGAAATTCTAAATATCCCTAGCCTCGATCTAAATACGAGCGGCATCATAGCGCTTTTGGGTTCCAACGGCAGCGGCAAATCCACGCTACTGCGAATTTTGTCCTTTTTGCAGCATCCAAGCAGCGGCAGCGTGGAACTTTGGGGGCAGCGTGCGCCATCTTTGCAGACGCTGCGGCAGACCTGCTTGCTGCTGCCCGAACCCGTGCTTTTAAAACGCGGCGTGGAGCAAAATTTTAAATTTGCGCTCAAAAGTCGCGGCGCGCTTGCGGAATTTGACGAGCGAGTGGATGAGGCGCTCAGCCTAACGGGACTTGATAGAAGTTTTTTATCAAAGAAGCATTTCGAGCTTAGCTCGGGGCAGACGCAGCGCATCGCCTTTGCGCTCGCTCTGGCGCAGCGCGCGAAGCTCTATCTGCTCGACGAGCCGACCAACAGCCTCGATCTTGCCGCCTCCAAGCTCTTTGCGCGCGCGATTTTATTTATGCGAAGCCGCTACGGCTGCGGCTTTATCATCGCCAGCCACGATGAGAAATGGCTCAGCGCGATCGCGCAAAGAAGCGTGTTTTTGCATCGCGGCAAGATATGCGAGTTCGAATACAAAAATATCTTTGACGTGCAAAACGGGATTTTAAAATTTTCGGATGAAATTTCGCTGCGCCTTGAAGAGGGGCTCGCACGCGCTCGCAAAATCGCGATAAATCCGAGTAAAATTTTATTATCACAACACCCGTTTGAGCGCTGCTTTGCGGGGATTTTGCACTCGGTTTCGCTTCAGTACGGCTCCTCGCTGCTCATCAAGATCAAGGCGGGCGACGTGTTGCTAAAATGCGTCACGGCGCAGGATGAGCGGCGCTGGAGCGCGGGCGAGAGGATCTATTTCAGATTTGAAAGCGGCGCGTTTTTAGGGCTGGAGTAACGCGATACGGCTATTTTAAAGTTTTTCTCTATTGCGCCAGCTTTTCGAGCTGCGAGCCTATCGCTCTTTTTATTAAAATTTAGTTCGAGCTTTCTTCAAATTTAAACTCTCCTATGTTCTTTTTAAATGCTTCAAAGTATTTATTGACAACGGCTTCATCTTTAGTATACGCTTGATATAATTTTAGTAATTCCAAGGTCGTTATTATTAATATACCTTCACTTTTTGCATAGTTTATTTGATTGGCATGTATCAGCTCCCTTTTGCTAGGCTCTATGTCGCGTTGAGGGTTAACTATCAGCAGACCTTTTACATTGCCAGGAGACTTGGTATCGTCTTCGGCTATTAAATCAGTTACATGTTTCTTGCACTGTGCTATATTGCTATTTTTGATGTTTGTATTTATTCCTTTTATCTCTACCATAAAGTTAATATATTCAAATTCGAATCTAAAATCTTCTTTTTTCACATCTGTAAAATGACTGTCTGACAACTTAAAAATATCTACCAAAATTTCCTTTACCACACCAACTAACTCATCCCCATTTGAATATAGGATTGATTTGAATCTATTGTTTTTAGATATTTCTTTTTCTAATACATCAAGCTGTTTTAATATTTCATCTTTTTCACTCAAATAACTTTTATTGCTAAAATATTCTATATTGTTTATCCACTCTGGAGCTATAGACTTATGGTATTGAGATAATATAAAATCAAGCATCACGCTAACCTCATTATTATCTTTTATATCTAATGTTGTTATATATATGCTATCCATATCCAATATAACATCTTTTCCACCGTTTGACTTTTTTAATGATCTATATACGGGCTCATCAAAAACAAAATCAGATAAAAACGTGTAATTATCTATTTGAGTTTCGCTTCTTTCGTATCTAATAGCTGGAAAATTATGCATCATTGATGATAAAGAATCTGGAAAATATTTGATTATACTAGATATTTTTATATTTGAAGTATCTGTTGCCCAGTCATCTTGAGCGACTTTCTTTATTATTATATTTTGCGGTATTATTATCAAAATATTGCTTTTTTTGGTTTCTTTAAGTATCTTTGATAGCAAGATAGAAATATTTTTAATATGTGTACATATTTTTCTATGCGCACCAAATTCCCACAATATACTACAATTAAAATCTATGACATTAAAGTCAAATTCGTCAAAACTTCTCGGCTCACTTATTTTACTTATACAAAAATTCTCATCCTTTAAAAAGCAAGAGCGTTGAGTTAGTATTTGAATCTTCATTTTATACTCCAGGTGGTTTATATAGCTCGCATAAATTCTAATTTTTACATATTAAATTTTATCTTTTTTGTGCTTAGAAAATCTTCCCGCCGAACATCTCATACATCGCCTTTTCCTCGCCCCAAAGATCTCGGTGTTTTTTGATGCAGGATTTTATCGCGCCCACGAGATATAGCACGTCTTGCTCGGTATGTGTATAGTGCAGGCTCACGCGCACGAAGCCGGGCTTGCTCTCAGGCATGCGCCCCTCCTTGATACCCAGCAGATCGTGAGCGTACGGCCCCGCGCACA
>NZ_CALKTS010000089.1 GCF_937997595.1 uncultured Campylobacter sp.
TCAAACCAATTCGATAAATTTATATTTTCTAATTCATAATATGCGATTTCATATGAGCTGCGCCGGGAACTACCATAAGCATAAACCCTATAATCATTGATCATTTGATCTAGTTTTAGCTCATAATCCAAATACTGCCCTATCGCTCTTTTATACAGTTCCTCTTTCGGTAAAATTCTACCCTCTTTGAGGCAATAGCCTTGTTCGTATTTGTTATAGTCGGAAGTAGAAACCACAACAAAGCCTCGCGAAGTGGAATAATCGGGGATTATACGGATAAATACGGCGCAGAGTATCGCCGCTAGAAGCAGCACGCCTATTGTGACTTTAAATTTAAGAGATTTATAAAATTTCATACCGACGCTCCTTTTAAAATTTAAAATTTCAGTTGTTTACTCGGCTTTTCAGCCGCCTTTAAACAAATCCTCTCTTACCAAACGATCCGCTATTTCTTCGACATTGTTTTTATAAATTTTAAAATCGCTATTGCCGCATGTATCGATTTTTAAATAATAATTCTTTTCGCGCGATTCATTTTCTATGGTGTTGTCATAATATTGTTTTCCTTCAGACAAATCTTTTATGGTATCTCCTTCGTATATTGTAATCGTGGCATATCTAAATTCGAAATTATCATACAATATAAAGCTTTTATCGAAGTATAAAATATACTCGCGCAAACCGCCGTATTCTACTATAGGCTCCTCAAAACCGGCTGATCTATTGTTTAAATTTATCTTTAATCTTGCTGAGATATTTACGGGCTTCATTTGAAATTTCTCGACAAAGATATTTCTATATGGCCAAGCGGCTTGATTTTTACGTTTTTGTATCTCATATTCTTTAGATAGAACTTCCAGCCAATCATTGTTATTAAATTTATCCGTTTCGTAAAAACCTACTTTAACGGCAAATTCTCTATTGCCGTAGTTGCAAGTCTCACTGCCATATACATAATAGCATTTGTCGGTAACGAGGGTTTGAAACAGCATGCGCCTATTTAAAAGATCTAAAATTCCGCGCTTAAATCGCTCCTCTTTGGGCAAAATTCTGTTTTCTTTGAGGCAATAGCCTTGTTCGTATTTGTTATAGTCGGAAAGAGAAACGACGGTGAAGCCTCGTGAAGTGGAATAATCGGGGATTATGCGGATAAATGCGGCGCAAAGTATTATTATAAGAAGCAGCACGCCAGCTATCGCTTTAAATTTAACGGATTTATAAAATTTCATACCGACGCTCCTTTTAAAATTTAAAATTTCAGCGCAAATTTCTGCGATTTTACGATTAAATTTAAAATGCCCGCCGCAACAAAGCAGACAAGCTGCAAAACGCCTAAATTTAAATCCCGCCGCTAGCCTTCGCGGTGCAAAATTATATAGCCCAGCTTCGTGCCGTTTTCGTCCGAAAATGCCCGCACGTAAAAATAATGCCCGTCCTTTTTGATAAAGCTCTGCGCCCCAAAATCAAGCGTCGCCAAAATCGACAAAACGTCGTAATCCGGCGCGCTGTTTACGACGATAAAGTCCTTGATAACGCCTATTTTATCGTAGAAGCAGTCGGTTTCAAACCTCTTATCTACGAGGATAAAAATATCGTTTCCCATGCGGTTGATCTGCGCGATGACGTGCTCGAAATCGAGCATTATCTCGGCGCTTCCGATAAATTTGCCCTCGCTAAAAACGGGCGAAATTCCGCGCATAAAAACTCCGCATCGCCCCATCTCCACAAGCGCTTTTGGAAGCAGACTATGGCGGATCTGCAAAAGCGAATGGCGAAACGAGCTCAGATCGTCGTTGTAAAATTCGTCGCTCCAGCTTCTGGCCAGACTTCTGATGTTTTGCGTGTGAAAATGTATCTTAACGCCCGTGTAAAAGGGCACCGCGCTTAAAATGTCTTTGTATTTTTTCGTCACGTCCATGCACTCGCCGTGTTTACCGCTCTCGAAGCAGCGCACTACGTCGCTGTTCTGCGACAAAATCAGCGAGATCGCAAAGGCGTTTAGCTTCTCTTCGTCCACGATCTTTTCAAACAAACTCGCGCTGAAATCGAACTGCTGCTTGATTTTTATCTCATTTTCCTCGCTTTTAAAGCGCAGATAAAATGCAAAGGTGGCGCCGCAGCAAGCAAGCGCGAAAAGGCTTAAGTATTTTTTTGAGCGCACGCCTATCATCTGAATTCCATCTTTAAATTTGCCGCCAGAATTTCTGCAAATTCGCTAAATTCCGGCAGATCGAGTTTGCCGTTTCGCATCTTTTTTCCCCAGACGGACTCCGGGAAAAAGCTGTCGTTTTTGAAACGCGCCTGGACGTGAAAATGCACGCGCGGCACATAGTTTGCGAAGCTTGCGATGTTGATCTTATCGGGCGCGTAAAACTCCCGCAGGCTCTTTTCGCACTGAAGCACGGCGCGCCACAGATGCGCCAGCGTCGCCTCGTCGCAGTCGCTAAGCTCTTTAAATTTCGCCTTCGTAAAGACCTTCACCCACGGCACTTCGTGCTCCTCGCGCTCCACGTAAATCATCTCGTCTTCGTAAATCATCGCGTTCTCCTTGAAAACGGAATTTTAATGCAAAGCCCATTAAAGCTCGGTAAATTCCTCTTACATAAATAATATACTAAAATACATTAATTAAATATATCTATAAAATATCGATGTATTCGTGATTTTTATGCTATAATTCTATTTTTTAAAAGGAATATATATGAAATCAGTTTGGGTAATGATCCTATGCGCCGCGGCGATTTTGATGATTACGATGGGCATTCGTATGTCATTAGGTCTTTTCGTGCAGCCTATAATGCAAGCAAATTCCCTATCCATCGCGCAAGTAAGCTTTGCGATGGCGACTACGCAACTGGTATGGGGCTTTTCGCAACCGCTTAGTGGGATACTTGCAGACAAGCTCGGCGCCTACGTCGTGCTGTTTTGGGGCAGCGTGCTTTTGGCGATTAGTTGCGCTCTTGTGCCGTTATTTAGTAGTGAAAGCGCGCTTGTATTAACGATGGGTTTTGGGCTTGCACTGGGGCTTGGCGCGGGTAGTTTTCCGATTCTAATGAGCCTAATGGCAAAGCGCCTGCCATTTTCTATCCGCTCGGTTGCTAGCGGAGTGCTAAATGCAGGCGGCTCGTTCGGGCAGTTTTTATTTGCGCCGATGATTGGGTTTTGTATCGCAACGCCTGCTTTGGGATACGGCGGCGCATTTTTTACGCTCGCAGGGCTTAGCTTGCTAATTCTACCGCTTGCAAGACTTTTGGCAGGCAGTAAAATTCTATTTGGCGAACAAACCAGCCTGCATGAAGAAGATAAGCGCAGCTTAGGCGAAGTTCTGCGTTTGGCACTGCGCGATAAAAGCTATATTTTGATAAATTTAAGCTTTGCTACGTGCGGTTTTCACGTAGCGTTTTTAGTGACGCACTTGCCTAGCGAAGTAGCGCTAAGCGGGCATGGCGCGCAGGTAGCGTCCTTTTCGCTCGCACTGATTGGTATCGCTAACATCGTAGGCAGCTTATTCGTAGGTTGGTGTGTTTCCAAAGTGCGCTGTAAAGTCATTTTATTTTGCATATATGCCCTGCGTATCGCTCTTATTGGTGCTTATGTGCTCTCACCCAAAGATAGCCTTACGTTTTATATCTTCAGCGTGGGATTAGGATTTACCTGGCTAGCGACCGTACCGCCTACTGCGGCTGCCGTCGGTAAGCTGTTGGGAACGCGATATTTAGCAAGCCTATTTGGATTTACGATGCTTTCGCATCAAATCGGCGGATTTTTTGGCGCATATATCGGAGGTCTTGCAGTGCGGGCATACGGCGCGTATGATTATATGTGGTATTTGGATATGACGCTAGCGGCTATTGCGGCTCTGCTAAGCCTGCCTGTGCGTGAAGCTAAGATGAAGCACGTTAAATTTTAAAAATTTTATGGGGTTTTGAAATTTACGGACGGAATTTTCGCGAAATTTTGCAAGCCAAATTACGACAGAATTTTGAAAATTTTAAAATTTATCGGATTTTATGTTTCGCACGATGAAATTTCACTTTAGCTTTAAAATTCCGCTGCGATAAAATGCAAAATCCGCTTATGCTTTCAAATTTAGCCTGGGTGAGCTTTTAAATTTTATAGAATTTTGAAATTTTAAAATTTCGGCTCGTGCAGCATTTTAAGAGCTGGCGCGAGAGCGCCTGCAAAGCCCATAAATTTTTCAAATTCCTCCGCGCTAAGCTCTGCGTTAAACTCCGCTCCCACAGCGCCGAAGCTCGCTTCATAAACGAAACCCGATTTTTTTAAAAAATGTTCAAATTTAGCCACCGCCGCAAACGGCACGAAAAATATGCACTTCTTACGCAGCACGAATTCCACTAGCTCTGCGGCGTCCGCGGCGGCGTCTATCGCGGCATTTGCGCTACTAGCGTATGCGCGCACGAGCCCGCCCGTGCCTAGCTTGATGCCGCCGAAGTAGCGCACCACGAGCACGGCAGCATTAATTAGCTCGGCGCCGCGAAGCGCGTTTAGACACGGCGCGCCCGCAGTCGATTTGGGTTCGCCGTCGTCGCTCGAGTTTTCTACGATCTGCCCGGGCTCGTTCAGCGCGCGATACGCCCAGACGATATGGCGCGCTTTAGGATGCTGCTGCCTCAACTGCGCACGTAGCGTCTCAAAGCTTGCTAGCGGCGCTAGATAGGCGATGAAGCTTGATTTTTTGATCTCCTGTGCGGCGCTGATCTCTTTTTCAATCGTTTTCAAGGCTTTCCTTTGCGGAATTTTATCTTTTTTGCATTATAATAAAAGTTCAAAAAAAGATCAAAGGAGCTTCATGATCCAGACTTGTTTATTTCCCGCGGCGGGTTACGGCACGCGCTTTTTGCCCGCGACCAAATCGCTACCAAAAGAGATGCTTCCGATCCTTACCAAGCCGCTCATTCACTATGGCGTGGACGAGGCGCTGGAAGCGGGCATGGATAATATGGCCTTCGTCACGGGTCGCGGCAAACGCGCGCTGGAGGATTATTTCGACCGCAGCTACGAGCTGGAGGATCAAATTTCAGGCAGCAGCAAGGAGTATCTGCTCGACGAGATCAGGGCGCTTATGAAGCGCTGCACCTTCTCTTTTACGCGCCAAGAACAGATGAAGGGGCTCGGTAACGCGATTTATACGGGTAAAATTTTAATCCGCGACGAGCCTTTCGGCGTGGTGCTCGCAGACGATCTGTGCGTGAACGAAAACGGCGAGGGCGTGCTTGCGCAGATGGTTAAAATTTACGAAAAATACCGCTGCAGCGTCGTTGCGGTGATGGAGGTGCCGCCGCAGGACGTAAACAAATACGGCATCATCGCAGGAAAGAGCATCAGCGACGATCTGATAATGGTCTCGGATATGATCGAAAAACCTGAGCCTGGCGAGGCTCCGTCGAGCTTAGCCATCATCGGGCGCTACATCCTAACGCCCAATATTTTCGATCTCATCGAACAGACGGCGCCAGGTAAAAACGGCGAGGTGCAGATTACCGACGCGCTTTTGAAGCAGGCTCAAAACGGCGTGGTGATCGCGTATAAATTTAAAGGCACTCGCTTCGACTGCGGCTCAGTAAAAGGCTACGTGGAGGCGATCAAATATTTCTACGAGCGAGAATTCGGCGATGGTAAAAAATGAGCTGTTTTTCCCTCCGGCAAAAGAGGGCGCGCTAGAGGAGGTGGCGACAAAGATCCGCGCCGAATACGAAAGCGGCGAGATAGGCTACTACCGCCTGCCGCAGCAAGGCGCAGACGAAATAGCGCGGGCGCAGGAATTTTTTAGCGCACGAAGCTACGACGGGGTCGTGCTTTTGGGCATCGGTGGCTCCAGCGTAGGCGTGCGAGCGCTTTATGAGATGCTGCGTCCGCGCGTAAGAAAGAATTTGCGCTTTGAAATTTTGGATAATCTCGACGGGCACAGTGTAAACCGCGCGCTTGAAGGGTTAAATTTTGCTCGCACGATCTTCATCGTATCCTCTAAATCGGGCGGCACGATTGAAACGATCTCGCTTTTTAAGGTCGTTTTGCAGCGTTTTGGAATTTCAGAATTAAAGACGCTAGCAAAAAATTTCATCTTTATCACCGATGCGGGCTCGCCGCTGGATGTCTTTGCGCGCGAGCACGGCGCCTGCGTAATAAATATGCCCGCTAACGTAGGCGGCCGTTTTAGCGTGTTAAGTGCAGTAGGGCTAGTGCCCGCAGTTGGGCTAGGTCTTGATGCAAGCGCGATGCTGCGCGGGGCTGCCGCCGCAAAAGAGCGGTATCTGGATGAAATTTTAGCAGGCGATCCCGCTAAAATCGCAGAGAATAAAATTCTACGAAAAGCCTATCACTACGCCACACACAAAAGTGCGAAAATTAATATCCTTTTTAGCTATGGCGACGCGCTGCGCGCATTGGGCGAGTGGTACGTGCAGCTATGGGCGGAAAGTCTAGGTAAAAAGATCGGCTTTAGCCGCGAGGGGCTTACTCCTGTGGGGCTTGTAGGCTCGCGCGATCAGCACAGCTTCCTTCAGCTCATAATGGACGGCGTAAAGGATAAGACCGTGACTTTCTTAAAGCTCACGGGCAACGGCACTACGGACGTGGTACCTGGTATCAGTCTGCAAGGTCTTGAGGGCTGCGATTTCGTAAATGGCATGCGACTGGACGAGGTGCTAAATCTTCAGTGCGATGCTACGCTGCAAGCCGTGCTAAATGAGGGTATCAGCGTCGATCTAATCGAGGTTTCGCAGCTTTGTGAACAGAGCGTGGGCGAGCTATTTTACTACTTCGAGCTGCTAACCAGCGCTACTGGAGCGATACTGGGCGTCAGCACTTATGATCAGCCGGGCGTCGAGGTAGGCAAGAGAATTTTAAAATCGCTAGTTTTGAAATCGCGGGATTAAATTTCGCTTCTATTTTACGGGGGTACGGAATTTCGGCGCGTTCGATTTTACTTAGGCTAAATTTTATAATTTTAAAATTACCGACGCAGAATTTTCCGTGCGTAAAATTGTCGCTGCGAAATTTTGATTTCGCGCTATGAGCATTTGGAATTTTGTCGCAAAATTTCACGGCAGAATTCCAAGATTGCACCGCGAGGCGTAAAAATTTTGCGACTTGCAAGCGCACAGGGAGATGAAATGAAAATCAAAGGGATCGATCACTTCGTCCTAGTTACGGAGGATCTGCAAAAATGCGTGGAATTTTACGAAGGGATTTTGGGCTTAGAGCATGTTTGCGAGGGCGGCAAACACAGCCTGCGCTTCGGCTCTTCAAAGATCAATATCCACACCCGCGCGGGCGAGTTTGCGCCGTTTGCAGCGCGTCCTATCGCGGGCTCGGCGGATTTTTGCCTCATCTGCGAAGATCAAAGTGCGCAGCAGCTCAAAACGGAGCTTGAAAGCAAAGGGGTGCAAATAGAGCTTGGCGTCGTGCCTCGCACGGGCGCGCGCGGCGCTATGCAAAGTATCTATCTGCGCGATCCTGACGGCAATCTCGTAGAGCTCGGCGTATATGAAAGCGGCGATGATTAGTGCGTAAATTTAAAGGTAAAATTTCAAGCAAAACACTAAAATTTAAAAATTTTCTAAATTCTATCTTTCATTAAAGATCAATATTCTACCGATTAAATTATTTATCCCTCGACATGCCAATTATGTGCCGTTTATATATTTTTGAAACCTTATCTTTTGTTTTTAGAATTTCATAAATTTGTTCATTTTATTCACTATTATTTTTGCAATATCATAAGGCGGTTTCCAAAATAAATATCCCTCTGTAATATCTATATTTAGCGTATCCAAGAAATATTTTTGTAGCTCATCAAACTCCTTTTTACTATTGATCGTAAATACTTCTGAATCGAAACCGTTGCATATCAGCAATTTATCACAAAGTAAGAACCTAGCCGTTTTCTCAAACAGAATGTAGCAGACAAATTTAATAATAGGCATCAGCAACAAGCCCATAATTATAAAAATAAACATATAAAATTTAAAGTTGTATAATGCCACGACGATCATTATAAATAAAACTAAAACACAAAATTTAATTTTCACATCAAATGGCGCAAAATTTGGAATCATATAAGCATATCTGTAAACGGAGATATTTTTTAACGCCATCTCTTTTTCGCATTTGGTTTTATTTTTAAATTCTATTTTGTCCTTCATAAAGGCTATAGTTTTTTTGCTATTTATAAAGTTTGCCGCGTATATAAAGAAAAAGGCAGTGCCATAACCTAGCAATATTTTCATATAAAACCTAAATTTATACTCGCCGTCAAAATTCTGTATCAAAGAACAAATTAATAAAATTCCAAGAGCTATCAGCCAAAACAGATC
>NZ_CALKTS010000090.1 GCF_937997595.1 uncultured Campylobacter sp.
TATTATAGAATTTTTAAGATAAAAGTGTGCAATGGCGACCAAAAATTTGCTAAATTCAACCTATACTATACCGCATAATATTACTGAGATACTTATTTTGAATTTAATGTCTAAGCAAAACATCAGACTAGTTAAATCAAATATCAAAATTGCATTAATGCCATTTTCCAATCCAAACCAAGATAAACTAGATTTTTAGATATGAGTCCAAAGTAATTTCATGGAATCTTTTTTTATAAAGCAAAATATTTCTTGAAAACTGCACCGCTTTTACCAAAAACATTTCTTTGTTTGATAAACAATTCAAAAAAACAAAAACTGTAAAAGATGCGGTTGAAATACCGATAAATATAGGCTTTACGCTGGCAAGATGGGCGTAGGTGCTAGCTTAGTCGTCATGGGCGGCTTCACCGTAGAGCCAAGCACTGCAAACGTGCTAGATACCGACTATAACGAAATTTCGGGACTTTATGCCTGCGGTAACGTTATGGGCGGACGTTTTTTGGGCGACTATCCGGTAGTTTTAGCCGGCACTAGCCACGGAACATGCCTATGCTACGGACGCTTAGCAGGCTATCAGGCTGTGGCAAACGCAAAAGGAGTACAAGCATGAGCAAGAAAAGAAAATATACGATAATAGGACTAATAGTAGCCGCTATCGTCGGTTTTATAGCGTTTCATCAGATAGAGGCCGCTAGCCACAAGGCTGAATTTTGTATCATGTGTCACAACATGCAGCCAGAGTACGATTCTTTTACAAAAGGAGATATGCTAGCTAAAAAGCATAACGACGCAAATGTAACATGCCACGACTGCCACGTCCCAACCATAGGCGAGCAGCTAAACGAGGTCAGGATGTATGTAACAGGCGACTTTGAGATGCCGGCGAAACAAAGGGGCTTTAAAAACGAGCAGTGCACTAGCTGTCATAAGATAGCCGACATAAGAAAAAAGACCGCGCACTATGGCCTATCTAACCCGCAAGAAGGCACTCACAATAAAGCCAATGAGATGCTACAGTGTCAGTCATGCCACGCCGTGCATCATCCGCAAAAGCTAAATACTTGTATGTCTTGTCACCCGATAGACTGGAAGGTAGATAGTAGCTGGAAGATGTATCCGCCTAGCGAAAAATAATCTTTAATCCGCCTCGCTCGGGGCGGATTTATCTCCTCTGTAAATATAAACGGCTCAAGATAAGTTAAGCGGATTTTCCCTTATTAATTTTAGCAAAATGCAATGGATCTCTTTTATATATGTAGTTTAGTAGCTCAAATTTAAAACAATTTATATATTTAATGCCATCTATATATCGTTCGACTATTTCTCCAAAAATAGTAGGTATTTCTTCTTCTTCTTGTATAACGTCTTTTAATATGAATATGTTGTTTATTCCTGAGGTGTCAATACTAAAACCTAACTCTTGAATGTTGTTGTCGACCGCGTCCTTTAATTTATGCTGTTCGAGAAATAATTTTGAACCGGGAAGTGAATAAAAAAGAATTTCGGCGACATACTGTATGTAAAAAAAGTATTTTTTGAGCAATTCATGACAATGAATCTAAATTTACTATTGGCATAATTATCAAAACATAGTTTTAGTTCAAACTGAAACATATTTTAAAATATCGTCCAGATTTTTCACTATAAATTTTAAAATTACTTTATTGAGCCTTTTATGCTTTAGCATGCTATTCTCGCTTTATCCCAAGCTTATCGCCGAAATTTTGTTTTATGTAAATGTGCAAAATATCGATCGCGGCGGGCGTTACACCGCTGATCTCGCTCGCGGCAAAAAGCGTCGGCGGCGCAAAGCGGTTTAGCTTCTGTACGATCTCGTTGCTAAGCCCGCCGATCTTGCTAAAATCGATCTGCGGCGGGATCGCGACGCCAAGCAACCCCTTCATCCTCTCGACCTCGGCGCGCTGCATCGCGATGTAGAAATGATACTTGCACTGCGTTAAAATTTCATCCAAAACCTCATCGCTAAAGCCCTCAAAATGCGGCGCCAGAGCAAGCAGACCCGCCTTTGAAAAGCCGCTTTGAGAGGCGATTTTTTGCAAGCTACAGCTTTGCGAAATTGGCTCTGCGCCGATACTTTGCAGCAGGCTAAGCGTCTGTTTCGAAGGGGTAATCTGCTTTTTTAGCAAAAATTCCATTCCACTCTCTACGTCTAGCTTAAACTTGCGCGCCCGCTCGTAGCTTGCCTCGTCTAAAAGCCCGATCTCGCGGCCGTATTCGCTTAGGCGCAGCACGGCGTTGCCCTCGCGCAGCAGCAGACGAAATTCCGCGCGCGAAGTAAACATTCGGTAGGGCTCATTCGTGCCTTTGGTAACCAGATCGTCGATCAAAACGCCGATATACGCCTCATCCCTGCGCAAAACCAAAGGCTGCCGCCCGCGCAAATCAAGCACGGCGTTGATGCCCGCCATCAGCCCCTGCGCCGCGGCCTCCTCGTAGCCGGTGGTGCCGTTGATCTGGCCTGCCAAAAACAGCCCGCGGATCTTTTTGGTCTCGAGGCTGTGCTTAAGCTCGGTAGGATCGATAAAATCGTACTCGATCGCATATCCGGGGCGGACGA
>NZ_CALKTS010000091.1 GCF_937997595.1 uncultured Campylobacter sp.
AAAAGACGGCGCCGTAAGGCGAAACGCGATCAAGCTCTACCGCGAAAGCGGCGGCGATATGGCGGAATTTCACAACAAGCTGACGAGCGAATACAAACACGCAGGGCCTGAAATTTACAAAGAATTTAAAGAAAAACTCGTCGGAAAGATGATCTAGGCGCTTCGGGCACTGGAGTTTGAGGCGCAGCGATAGTACGCGTCGCGACATAGCGGCTAGAGCACGACCTGGCGGCGTTAGATTGAGTTACGGCGCGTAATATGGTACGGCGCAGCATAAGCGCAACCGAAATAAAGCTATTTACTTGCGCGACATCTATTTTATTTTGCCGTATATAATCAAGCAGAACCCAGGCGCTTAGACATAGCAGCAGAGTAAAGATATATAGGACAAATTTCATTCTGCTAGGTCTAATCCGGACTAATCATAATTAAAGTTATATGGTTCGTAGCCGAAAATATGCAATGTCTTTAAAGCCAGCTCTCTGATCTCTATCCAGGATTTGTTCTGATAGACCAAGCAATAGCCATCTTCTTCCCCCTTTAATATACTGTCGTCTTCAGTGTACTTATCTATGAGCTCCTTAAGTTCTCTTAGCGCATCCCTCTCGTATGGTAAAAAACAAAATTTAAATTGCTCCAATAGGGCATTTTTACAAAAATCATATAGCCAATCTATCATCTCCGCAGGGTCTTCGTAACATTCATTTGTGATATGTATTAGATACTTATCCTGATATTCCAAAGAAGCCATTCGGCTTAAATTAAACATAAGCCCGCCTTTCTCAAATATCTCTTTTCCGTTAATTTGCATTTGGGTTTCCTTTTATTGGGATGTGAGTTCACCCACATTATATCGTAATATATTTTTAAGATTCTCGCGTACTTAAATTTATTTCTCATTGCTACTTCATAGTCCTCTAACTTCGAATTTCTATTTGAATATCAAGTAAGTCATCGTAATCTTGGTATTTGGCGGTCTCCGAGAGCGTAAATTTTATCACGTCTAGCAGCTGTTTAGCCAAATCGCTGTATTTTTTCTTAAATGCATTAAAATTTAAGAAAATCAACTTTAAATCGTCTCGAACGCCTTGCTTATTTTTTAAACCATATCGTGAGTTTTCTTCTTTTTCCTGGATATATTCGCTATAGCTTTCCCACTCGTCTTTATCTTTATATTGCTCCCACTCTTCCTCGCTATATTCTTTCCATTCCTTAAATCGCAGAAACCAAAAGAAGTCCGCGAATGCATCAGGGCCGATACGCAGCGGCAAAGACAGCTTTTCGGATAAATATGAGTATAACTTATGCTCTATTACTTTGGGGCAATAATCATGCCATTCATCAATATATCTTCTGTCGTTTTGCAACTCATCAAAGTCAATCACTGCTTCTATCATTTTTCCCCGCCTTAACTATACTAACGCATATTTTCTTTAAATTCTAAAAATCAAATAAGCGTAGATTAACGCAAACTCGCCTTTATTAAATTTTAGTATAAATCAGACCAAAAAGGCACATACGGGCATTCTCTGACCGGCTTAAGAGGATTTTTGCTAAATTCCCTCAAAAAGTAGTCATATAAATTTTCTCCATAACAGATCACATCGGTATAGTGTATAGATAAGACCGGCGGATCCGGCAATTTAAGACACGGCATATATCTATGAGAATATATAGGTATAATCTTGGGTGCAATTTTGGCTGCTTCTAGTATGACGACTCGCTTGCGAGATTTGTCTTTGGGCATCGGACCCCATTTTTGCGTATTCCAATAGTTCTCATTTGGAAAAATTTCATCAATAGGATCGTTTTTTAAGTGCTCAAAGACGTAGTTCATAGCCTGCTTTATCTCCTTTATATTTTCATCGCTAAAGTCTCTCCAATTATAAAATTCTACCGAAATGGGCAATGTATATGATAAAAAATCTCTTAGGCTTTTTGGAAATTTAAACTCATAAATTTGCTCTATTTTGTCTATTTCGCTCTCTTTCAAACCATCGCTCAATTCTATACCGCTCTTTTCTAACAGCTCTTTTATTTGCTTGTACATATTCTATTTTTCCTTATAAGGCTTTTAGTCGTAGTTGAGGTCATCCAAATCGTATCCGAAAATATGGATTGTTTTTAGAGCTAGCTCGCGTAGTCCGCAAAAGGTACTATTGTGGTATATAAAGTCTTCGTAGTCTGCCATAGAAGCCCTTTCCTCTTCTTTCCAAAATTTTGAATCACACTCTGCAAATTTATCTAGCATTTTAACTATCGCTTTACGCTCCTCTACGCTGAAATAAATTTTATTTGATTCCACTAGAGCTATTTTGCAAGCACTCTCGCAATCTTCTATTAAATCTATGCACAACAAATACTTATCCTTTGTGGGGTTGAGCATATATTTTTCTTGGCATTTTAATGAAGCAAGGCAGCATAATTCTCTTAATAATCTTTCTTTTATCGACATTTATTCTCCTAAATTTTATATTCCATACCACTTAGTTACATTTCCTTCTTCATCGATATCGACCTCTATGTGTTCGTATTTGTTGCAGAGGCTCGGAATTAAAATTTCATTATAATATCTTTTGCCGCATTCTGTGATAAACATATACATATTATGATGGCACCACCGATTCGGCTCCTCCCAAAAGGCGCAGTCTGCGTAAGTATAATTTTTTAGAGGTTCGTATGAGCGGGCTACAAAATTATCTAAATTATAAAAGA
>NZ_CALKTS010000092.1 GCF_937997595.1 uncultured Campylobacter sp.
CTTGAAACACTGCCGCTTCGCATGCAAAAACACTCGCAAAACGCATTAAAGATAGCAGAATTTTTACAAAATCATCCGAAGGTAAAGCAGGTCAATTATCCGGGGCTTGCAAGCTCGCCGTTTAATGCCGCGATCAAAGCGAAATTTAAAGACGGCTATGCAAGCAGTCTGATGAGTTTCATCGTAGATAGCGAAGAAACAGCACTAAAGGCGGTTAGCAAGGTTAAAATTTTCTCCGTCGTAGCAAATATTGGCGATACGAAGTCGATCATCACTCATCCTGCGAGCACGACGCATTCGCAGCTAAATGAGGAGCAGCTAAACCGCGCTGGCGTGCCTGCGAGCTTAATCCGCCTAAGCGTGGGTATAGAGGACGCGAATGATTTGATTTCCGATCTTAGTGAGGCACTGAAATAATGGCACTTTTAAGCACAAAGGGCGTTTATGGGCTGGCTGCGATTTTGCAGATCGCCAAAGCTAGCGAAGTAGCGCCGATAAGTATAAAAGAGATCGCCGAGCGTACGGGAGTTTCTAAGAATTATTTGGAGCAAATTCTAAATACCCTTAGAAACGAAAAGCTAGTGTGCAGCATCAAAGGTAAAAACGGCGGTTATCACCTAGCCAGAGATGCTAGCGAGATTTCTTTCGGTGAAATTTTTACCGCTCTTGAGAAGGATCTGCGGATGACTAGCATTCAGATGAGTGATCCCGGACTGCGGGCGTTTTTTGAGAAATTTGACGTCAAGCTGGCAAAGATATTTAACGAGCCTCTAAGCAGCTACGAGGAGATGATGGCGCGAAGCGTCCAGTATTTAAATTTCAGCATTTAAAGGAAAAATATGAAAATAGCAAACGATGTTACGGAGCTCATCGGCAATACTCCGTTAGTCAGAATCAATACATTTGGCAAAAATGCCCTCATCTTAGCCAAGGCGGAATTTTTAAACCCAAGCCACTCGGTCAAAGATCGCATCGCATGGCAGATCGTAAAAGACGCACTAAGCTCGGGCAAAATCGATAAAAATAGCGTTTTGATAGAGCCTACCAGCGGAAACACGGGCGTAGGGCTTGCGATGATCGCAGCAAAGCTCGGTATGAAGCTAATTTTAACGATGCCAAGCTCGATGAGTATCGAGCGCCAAAAGCTCATAGCCGCATTCGGCGCTAAAATCGAGCTGACCGATCCGAAATTCGGAATGAAAGGCGCGGTAGATAGGGCAAATGAGCTGGCTGCGAGCACTCCAAATAGCTTCATCCCGAGCCAGTTTGATAACCCGAGCAATCCAAAGGCGCATTTTCAAAGCACTGGACCTGAAATTTGGGAGCAAAGCGGCGGCAAGGTAGATATTTTAGTCGCGGGATTTGGCACCGGTGGCACGCTCAGCGGCACGGCGAAATTTTTAAAATCTAAAAATCCAAATCTCAAAGCCTATGGCGTGGAGCCTGCTAGCTCGCCGCTTCTTACGTGCGGCAGTGCGGGTGGGCATAAAATTCAGGGCATCGGCGCAAACTTTATCCCTGATAATCTTGATAGAAGCGTCATTGACGGCTTTTTGAGCGTGGAAAACGACGATGCGTTCGCCGCGGCTAGACAGCTGGCGCAAAAAGAGGGCTTGCTCGTGGGTATCTCAAGCGGCGCGAACGTTTACGCAGCCGTGCAGATCGCTGCCAAGCCCGAGAACAAGGGCAAAGTGATCGTTACGATCCTCTGCGATACCGGCGAGAGGTATCTTTCTACCGAGCTTTTTAAATAG
>NZ_CALKTS010000093.1 GCF_937997595.1 uncultured Campylobacter sp.
AGAATTCGCGCCCGTGACCTTGCCGCCGCTCATATTCACATGAGCTCCATCTATGTCGCCGTAATATGTAAAAGCGCCATAAACCGCTTTATCTACGGTACCGCCGCTGATGGTAACATAATCGCCCTGGCTATTGGAAGCAAGATTATGAGCGTCGTTTCTATAATAACTTCCGTATGCGTAATTAGTTACATGACCGCCCTCGATAGTAGAGTGGTTGGTGATAGTTTTACTAACCATATATGCGCCGTTGATATTTCCTACTGTACCTTTTATCAGCTTACCATGATTATTTTTGGCTGTTGCTTTGCCGCCAGGACCGCTAATACCACCGCCTGTACCATTAGCGACTAAAACATCGGTAACTACAGCACCATCGTTATTGATAGTGACGATATTATTTTGTAAAGTGGCGGTGCTGTCTTTTGAGGCTATTACTCCATTTACGTTTGTTAAATTTACAACACCGGTAATATTTACTTTATTGCCGTCTGCGCCGCCGTTTTGTACTCCAGCACCAGCAATCCTGCCAGCAATGGTAGGCGTACCGCTGATATTTACTTCATTATTATTTGCCTGGCTTGTACCGGTCGCTCTACCGCCCATTACCGCAGTGTATTCAAAATTTGGAAAGCCGCCGTAGAATACTTTAGTAGCACCGCTTATATTTACGACATTATGGATAGCGTCTCCGCTGGCATTTGTTCTACCAAACCATGTGCCATTACCGCCGAGTACGACATTATTTACTTCTGCATTATTCAAGTTAACCGTGTTATTTTTGGCGCCTTTTCCTTCGCCGCCTACAAGTATCGCTACTGTAGCCCCATTATTAACGTTGAGCGTATTATTTTCCGCCGAGCTAGTTTGTCTATATTTGAAGTCAGATCCTTCGGGAGTGCCGTCGCCATTACCCCCACCATAGATCGTGCGGTTCCAAGTGCTTACGCCACCCGAAGCAACGCCTTCTATTGTTACTATATTATTATCGTTTTGTCCATAAGCATTTGTGGAGCTTTCGAAGCCACCCGAGTAATTTTCGCCGGATGATTTATATAATTGACTTGGAGTACCGTCGCTTTTAGTTACCGTTATGATTCCATTACCGGCTAAAGCTTGCGAAGGAGCAATAGCTAAGCACGCCGCCAAACTCAACCCGGAAATAATAGGTATCTTAATATCTTTCATAATCCATAATCCTTTGTAAAAAATAAAAACTATCCATTATACAATAAAAATACCTATTTACAATAAATTTAATACAATTCCTAACAAAAGGTAGCTTAATGCGAAAAGATGGGTATTGTGATGCAACGTTTTCGATAATAAAGTAAAATTTCAGCTTATTTTTGTTATCGAAGCTTAAACGAAAAATTACGATTACAAAATAGCAAAATTTTAAAATTCTGATCTTAAAATTTAGCCAGCGGGATTCCCAATAAGCGTTGCTGCGAGAAAAGCGCTAAAATAAAAAGGCGGCAGTTTCTGATATTGAGAAATAGGGTAGGGCATAAATTTTATAAATTTGGATTTGTAGAATTTAAAGTGAAGTAATATACAAGAGAAATTAAAATTTGAACTAATTCTAGGCTAGAAGCACATAATTCTACAATATGTCGTTAGCAAAGAGATTAAAATTTTAAAGCAGTTCCAGACGAGGCGATAAAAACGATAAAGTAGCGGCGTGGAGGGTTAAATTTTAAAAATTCCAAGTGAAAACAAAAGCAAAAAAGTAAAATTCTAAGAATTTCAAGTGAAAAATCTGGGCTTTCAGAGGTGTTTTGAAATGGCAAAGAGCTTTCGGCGGAGGTGCTTTAAAATAGCAGAGGGCTTTCGGCAGCTTTTATGCTCGCCAAAAGCCCATTTTTATAGTTTTGCATCTTTTGCGCTCGAAAGCTAGAAATTTCGCTTGCAAAAAGCCCAAAATCTCAAAAGTTTCTGCTTACTACTTGCAATGTTCCTGTAATGCTTTGTCCGGGCTTGCCGCGGTTAAATTTTAACGCTTGCGCGTTTCTCGCAGCTAAAGCTTGGTGTACCGAGCTTAGCGGATTACAAGACCTTGTGGAATTCCACGTCTGATAACCCAGACTAGGGTCTTTTTGCCCTTGTAATCTTTGATATAACGATCAAAGTCGTCTGAGCTTTTGACATCGTTTTGACCGACTTGGATGATCACGTCGCCTACTTCAAAGCCGTAATCATCGGCTTTTGAGCCATCTTTTACGCTTAAGACGAGGGCGCCCGAGACATCGTCGTCGAGGTTATATTTGCGGCGCAAGCTGTCATTTAACGTCCTTAGCTTTAGCCCCTCTATTGCGCTTTTTGAGTCCTCGCCGGCTGAGCCTAAGGTGGTGGAGTCGGATTTCATCGCGTCTAGCTTGATAGTCGTGCTCTTGCTTTTGCCGTCGCGCTCAAATTCTACATCCACTGAGCTTCCTGGAGCCATTGAGCCGATTAAATTTTTTAGCTCGTTGGCGTTTTTGATAGATTTGCCGTTTATTTTGGTAATTAAATCGCCGCGCTTGATGCCTGCTTTATCGGCAGGCATGTCTTTTTCGACGCTTGAGATTAGCGCGCCCTCTTTGCTTTCATAGAGCTCTTTTTGATCTTTAGACATATCTGAGATCGTAACGCCTATAAAGCCACGCTCGATCTTGCCGTTTGTGATGAGCTTTTCAGCGATCTCTTTTACCATATTTGAAGGGATCGCAAAGCCTACGCCGTTATTTCCGCCGCCGCGACTTAAAATGGCGGAATTTATCCCCAAAAGCGCGCCGCGACTATCCACTAGCGCGCCGCCTGAGTTGCCCGGATTGATCGAAGCGTCGGTTTGGATGAAATTTTCATATTGATTTAGCCCGATATTGTTTTTATTTAGCGCCGAGATTATGCCTTGAGTGATGGTGCCGCCCACGCCGAAAGGATTTCCGATAGCAAAGACGATATCGCCCTCCATAGCCTTGGACGAGTCGGCAAATTTAACCGCAGAGAGATTTTTTTCGTCGATTTTGATGATCGCAAGGTCGGTTTTAGGGTCGGTGCCGATTACCTTGGCTTTATATTCCTTATCGCCTTCTAATAGCGTAACTACGATCTCGTCAGCGTTTTCTATTACGTGATTATTTGTGACAATATAGCCGTCTTCGGAGATGATGACGCCAGAGCCTAGCGAGCTTCCCTCGCGCTCCTGCTGCTGTGGAATGTCAAAGTCGAAAAATTGCTTAAAAAACGGATCGTCAAACATCTGTGACATCGGGCTGTTGCCTGCTTTGATCTTGGTTTTAGTTGCAATATTGACGACGGATTTTTTTACGTCCGCAACGGAGCTGTGATATGAGAGCACGACATCTTTATCAAAGCCCGGATTTACGCGCTCATAATTGCTTGGAGCTTCTTTAATGTCTATATTAGCGCCAAAAAGCGCACCTGCTAAAGCTATCGATATGATGATCGATTTTTTCATTTTTATATCCTTTGTGATAATAAAATTTTGGCGGAATTATAAATTTTGTCCGCTAATATATTCTTAACGCAAAATTAAAATTTATAAATAGAATTTAGCAAACTTGATTGACACTCACTAAAGTTTTATGATATAATCTACATAAATTTTAAGATTTTAAGGATTAAAATGGCAAGTACAAGCAGTTTATACGAAACCTTAGGCGTGGATAAATCAGCAAGCGCCGAGGAGATTAAAAAAGCTTACCGCAGGCTAGCTCGCAAGTATCACCCAGATATCAATAAAGAGCCCGGAGCGGAGGATAAATTTAAAGAGATCAACGCCGCGTATGAAATTTTAAGCGACGAGAAAAAGCGCGCGCAGTATGACCGCCATGGCGACGAGATGTTCGGCGGACAGAATTTCCACGATTTCGCGCAGGGCTCGGCGAATATGGGCGATCTAAACGACATCCTAAACAGCATTTTCGGCGGCTCCTTCGGCGCAAAAAGCGCAGGATCGCGCGGTGGATTTAGTTTCAGCTCTTTCGGTGGTGGCGAAGGTTTTAGTGGCTTTAGCGGCAGCAGTTTCGGCGGCGGATTTGGCGGCACACAGAGCCTAGATACGCACAGCTCGATTGAAATTCCTTTTGAGACCGCGATACAAGGCGGCGAGATGAGCGTGCGCGTGGGCGGTGAGACGGTTAAATTTAAAGTACCCGCGGGCATCAATGCGGGTGAGAAGCTACGCATTAGGGGAAAAGGACAAAAATCAGGCGCTCAAAGCGGCGATCTAATTTTGGAAATAAAAATCGCGCCAAGCACCGAGTATACGCGCGAAGGCGACGATCTTTTCAAAAAGATTGACGTGCCTTTGAAAACGGCGATGTTTGGCGGAAAGGTGGAAATTTCGACGCCGAGCAAAAGCGCAACAATAAAGATCGCAAAAAATACCAAAAACGGGCAGAAATACCGCTTAAAAGGCTACGGCGTGCAAAACCGCAAGAGTAAAATTTTAGGCGATCTATACGCGGTAGTAAATGTCGTTTTGCCCGACGTCGATTCGCTGGACGAGGACGTCAAAGCCGCGCTGCAAAAGCTATAAGGAGGCATCAAAATGCATGATTACGATGAGCCGGTTTATCTCATATCGATAGTTTCGAAGGTCCTAGATATCCATCCGCAGACGCTGCGGCAATACGAGCGCGAAGGACTCGTAAGCCCGGGGCGCACGGAGGGCAAGATGCGCCTGTACTCGGCGCATGATATGGACCGCATACGCATGATTTTAAACCTTACAAAGGAGCTTGGCGTCAATCTTGCGGGCGTGGACGTGATCTTTCGCCTGCAAGAAAGGATCGCCGAGTATGAGCGCGAGATCGAGGAGCTGCGGGCTAAAATTTTAGAGCTTGGCGGAGAGACAGAATAAGGTCTGCGAGATAAAGATTAAAGCTTAACAAAAATCGAGATCTTAGCGCTATAAGCTGAAATTTTAATGCTATCAAAAAGTAAGATCGCCTCGTAAGCGTAGATTCAAGCGATAAATTTTGACTTTCAGAGCGGATTTATGGACGCGTCAAATTTAAAGTTGCGCTAAACAAACCCGGGCGAATTCTCTTGCGATTAAATTTAAAAGCCGTCTTATATAATTTAGCTTTAAAATTTAAAATTCCAAGCCGTGTTAGGCTTTAAAATTTTGTCGCGAACCTCTAAATTTAGCGATAAAGTGCGACATAATTTCTCTATTTTTAAGCGGGATTTTAGTAAAATCACATTATAAAATTTACCCGTAAATTTATATGAAAAGATAAAATTTCATCGATTATCGCCTCCGATAAACGGTCGCGGATAATGTAAAATTTGACAATAAATTTAGCGCTAAATTTTACGTATAATCTTACAAAAAAGGGAGTTAATGGAGCTTGTTATAGAGCTATTCCTTGCGATCACGGCGCTTGCGATAGTGCTAAATATCGTCTTTAAAATTTTTGAAATTCCCACTATCATCGGATATATCGTCGCGGGCGTGTGCTTTTCGCAGATCTATAGCCTAAGCAGCGTCGAAAACGCCCATATGTCTGAGCTGGCGGAATTTGGCATCGTCTTTTTGATGTTTACCATCGGGCTTGAGTTTAGCTTCCATCACCTGATGAGTATGAAAAAGGACGTGTTTTTTAATGGCATACTCCAAGTACTCGGCACCGGTATTATTCTAGCGCTCATCATCGATCAAGCTTTCGGCGGAAACATAAAAACCGTGATGATTATCGGGCTAGCGCTCGCGCTTAGCTCTACGGCGATCGTGCTAAAAACACTCAACGAAACGGGCGAAATCAACCAAAACTACGGGCGCAAGGTGCTTGGCATCCTGCTCTTTCAAGACCTCGCCGTCATCCCTATTTTGCTGATGATTGACATATTCGGCTCGACCGACAATACCCCCGTGAACTATCTAATCTTAAAAACCGCCGTAAGCGCCGCCATAGTGGTAGTGATCCTTTTCGTGCTCGGCAAATTTGCTTTCAATCGCTTCCTTTACTACGTTGTAAGGACAAATTCTAAAGAGATTTTCATCGCGACCATCCTTTTTACCGTCGTGGGGGCTAGCTTTTTGGCGCATGTTTTTGGTTTTTCATATACGCTAGGTGCGTTTATCGCGGGCATGCTAATCGCAGAAACCGAGTATAAACACGAGATAGAGGCCGATCTGACGCCGTTTCGAGACATACTGCTCGGACTTTTTTTCATCACGATTGGCATGCAGATAAATTTTGAAGTCATCGTCTCGCACTATGGGCTGATCCTGCTCGCTATTATCGTTATAATGGCGCTTAAAACGGTTGTGATTTACGCGATCTTATTTCTCTCGACCGGCAAAAGGATAGCGCTAAAAGCGGCGCTATCGCTATGTCAGATAGGTGAGTTTGCGCTTGCGATCTTTTCGCTGCTGATGAGCCGCGATATGCTAAGTAAGGAAAACGGGCAAATTTTAATTACAGTCGTAACCGCGACGATGATTTTAACGCCGTTTATCCTTAAAAATTTAAACAAAATCGCCAACCGTTTCGAGTCCAAGGTTGAAAAGCTCGAGGATGAGGAGCATAAAACTCAAATCCCGCCGATGAAAAATCATATCATTGTAGCAGGCTACGGCAGGATAGGGCAGGAAGTGGTGCTGCGCCTTAAAGATCAGGGGCTGCTATACGTAGTCGCCGAGAGCGATTTAGAGCTTGTAGATCTGGGCAAATCGCGCGGAGAGAATATATATTTTGTAAATATAATGCAAAAAACTGCGATCGACGAGCTGCATGCGCGCGATGCGTCGGTCATCATCCTAACGATCGCAAATCAGCAAAAGCTCGACATCGTCGCTAAGATGCTAAACGGCTCTAATCTAAAAGCAAATATCATAGTGATGCATACGGGCGCCGATCCACAAAGCGAGCTGCAGAGCGAATACGGCGAAAATTTTATCTTCGTAAAAAAGGAGAGAGTAGTAGCCAATGCGCTTTTACAAGAGGCGCTGAAATGCAAGCTAACGCAGTAGTCTTGAGCGTTTAAGATCAAATTTAATCGCATTTGCTATGCCTAAAATATCCACGCTCTTTATTCTTGCTTCTATACTCAGCTAATTTAAAGCGTTTTAATAAACGCAGATAATAGATATGTTTAAATGGCGGGCTTGCAAATTTAAAGACGCAAAGTGCTGCTTTGGATTGATTTAAATTCTAAATTTAAGCTGTCATTCCACAGCAAAAGGATACTCCGACAAGGAGCCGATGAAGTATATTTGCGCGATAAAGTTATTTAAAAATTCGTTTAAATTTTACTAATTTCACTCTTTTATCTCTTTATAAACGCTTAAATTGCGTGCTAGACAAACGATGGTCGTTATAAACAATATCGGAGCTATCGGCAAATACAGATACCCAAGAATCAGAGCCATATTATCGTAACTTCGTCCTTGAGAAAAGAGCAATTCCGAGAGTGGGAGATACAAAACTAGCGTCACAATCGCAAAATTTTCTATCGCGAAAATCGTATTGCTTTTTTCGGGATTTTCTACGAAAAGTTTGCTGTATCTACGCTTTGAAAAGAAAAATATAATCGTGCAAACGGCGCTAACTACAAATGCCCAGCGTAATTCGTACGAATCTGGTAAAAATAAAATCAAAAAAACCGTTGTCGCAAAACTCACGAAAGTAAATCTGATCAAGCGGTGAAGTTGATATTTTTGCTTTAAATTTTTTGCAATTTGTTCTAGAGCTTTGCCGTATTCCAGCGCCTCCTCTTTTCTTTGGATAGATTCTGCTTCAAGGCTCGCGTCATTAAATTTTTGCTCAAATTTAGCGGCTTCATCTTGGGCGCCTTGCGCCTCGCCGTTTGTTTTGTTAAAATTTTGCTCGCCGGAAATTTTATCAGCGACCGCTCCGCCGATTTTTGTCTGCGATTTTGGTGCCGGTAGATACACGGTCTCATCGGCGTCAAATTCCGGATTTGCGTTATATGTTATTATCGCCACCGGAATAGCGATAAAAATAGCGGGTATAATCTGACGCGTATCCCAGTCTATGTGATATTTTATCTGTAAATAAAATCCGATTAAAGCATAAAGGACGTAAAATACGCAGCCACATGTATCCATATAAGCATAAAGGCCTTATCTGCATCACTAAATAAAAGCAGGGCATATTTTTTATACTTCAGCCTATTTAGGCAGACGAGTATATTTATCGCAGATAGTGCGAGCATGCATAAAAACGACATTATGGGCGCATCATTTACAAACGTAAGAAACACGACGATATAAATCAGGAAGGTCAAAAGTGTCCCAAAAAACAGATATCTACAAAAGCGAAATCTATCGTAGCTTTTTAAAATTTCTTGCGGAATTTGGCCGATGTCCGCGGAGATTTTGTCTTTTTGTGCTTGCATTTTTACCGCTTTTCTCGGTTATTTTAGCTCAAATTTTGCTTTTTTACTCCGTAGCGTTTTAAATTTAATGAAGCGAGCTTTTTGGCTTGCTTCTTTTTTAGCAGGCAAACAATCTCGATTTTGCATTAAATTTTTAAAAGCGAATACTTACCGGCTCTTGCAATTTAATCGATAAAATTTTTGGCAGGCTAAATTTACGCTTCTTTTCTAGCTAAATTTAGCTTCAAAATTTATCCTGCTTCATTCATAAAATAAGGCAACTAAGCTAAAGCTCATTCGTTTTATCCACCCGCACGAATGCCCAGTGCATAAAATCCCGCTTTGGCTCGTATTTGCCGCTGTTAAAATACTTCGCTAGCCGCGCTTCCTCCGTACCGCTTAGCTCGCCGCCAAGCCCCCAGCGCGTCTTTTGCACAAACTCCTCCGCACTTTTCGCTCCGCCGCCGTGACACCAGGCTTTGATATAGCTGAGGCTCGGCAAATAGCCCATTTGAAATAGGATGTTTAAAAGATAGACGAAGTCTGGCTTTTGCTCCACTTCGCGCCCTATCGCGTCCAAAATATCCCCGTCCACGAAGCTACCGCCCACTTTAAACGTGATGTAAAGCGCCTTTTTGGTCTTTGAAAGAAGCTTTTTAAGTGCGGCTTTTAGATCGTCCACCTCAAGGCAGCGCGAGGCGAAAACGAGATCACACGCAGGCACGTCAGACCAGTCGTCCTCAAAGGCCTTTTGCGCAAATTTAATGTTTTTCGCGCCATAAATTTGAGCATTCTCGCGGGCAAATTCCAGCATTTTGGGCGAAAAATCATAGCCGTAAATTTGATCCACCTTTTCCGCTGCCAGCACGCTTAGCGCGCTCGCTCCGCACGCAAAATCAAGCAGCGTGGAGACACCAGCAAAATCAACCTTGTCTATAAACTCGCGCGCGTAGGCACTTTTCATCACGCCTTCGTTGAAGCTTGGCGCCTTTTTGTCCCAATGCTCTGCCGGTTTTTTACCGAATGAGCTTTTTGCTTTTTGCGCCTTATAGAGCGCATCAAAGTCGATTTCATCGTAGTTTGAAGCTAAAATCATCTTTATCCTTTCCTGAATTTATCGGGCAGACCGCACCGATTTTCGTTAAATTTTGGCGTAAATTTACGCACCGCGCCCAAACCTGCCTGAAATTTCAAACCGCCCGGCGAGAGTGCTAAGGCAAGCTCACCTCTGCGTATTTTATATGCTCTAAATTCTTTAAATTTTCACCGAACGATCGAAGCTAAATTTTAGAAAGTCCGCTCATAAATCAAAATTTTAATCTGCTACTACGAACACGGAGAATGAATGCCCGAAGCTAAGCGTAGAATTTGAGTGCAAGCAAGAGTACAAATAGCCGGATACGAACACAAAAAGACAAAGCTTGGGCGCAGTCAAATACCGCTTGCGGTATGCGTCATTGCTCGTACATTTACTTTTCGCGATAGCAAGAGGCCCCGTCTAAACCCCTACTTTTTCGTAATTTTATAAAGCAAATTTCCGATGCTTTGGATTATCTGCAC
>NZ_CALKTS010000094.1 GCF_937997595.1 uncultured Campylobacter sp.
AAAATAAAGTATGAAAAATTTGATAAACTCAAATATATTGTGTTGATTAAAAAGATCGAGCATTTTTTACCTTTAAATTTTTTATATGATTATATACTAATATAGGAATATAGTCAAGTGTAAATTTAGTTCTTTTAAGTTAAAATCATAAAAAAGGTATAAAAATGCAATATGTTGATATTCTTGCGCTAAAAAGCGAATTTATGAGAGTTTTGGCTCATCCTATTAGGATTGGGATAGTTGAGATTTTAGGTGATAAAAAGATGAGCGTAGGTGAAATTTGTGAGCTTTTAAACAAAGAACAAGCAACGGTTTCAAAGCATCTTGGGGTATTAAAAAATGGGGGAATTTTAAAAAGCGAGAAGTCCGGACTTAATGTTTTTTACTCGGTTGATATTTGCTGTTTGCCAAATTTTTTGGAATGTTTAAAAAATATTTTAGAGGAAAAAGCAGCCAAAAACTCAAAAAATGCAAGAGGTGTCATAAAAAGTCTAAGATAAATTTCTAAAGTTTATTTTTTTAAACTTTTTTTATTTACAATGCGCGAAATTAATTTAACCGAAAGGATCTAAAATGAAATCAGATATGTGCGAAATGCGCCGTTATGAAACCAAGTCGTCGAAAGACTAACGCTAAGCACAAATTTCTTTTTAAGCGCTTAGTTTCGCTAAGCATTTAAAAATAAATTTAAGCCTCCGCTCATATCCTTTTTTAAATGCTAGCCAAATTTTAAAAAGGATATAAAATGAAAAATCTACTCAAATATTCTCTAGTCGCTCTAAGCCTAACAGTCGCAGCAAATGCAGCCGAGAAAATCGTCGTAGGCGCTACGCCAGTTCCGCACGCTGAAATTTTAGAGGTCGTTAAGCCGATACTTGCCAAAGACGGTTTTACTCTTGAGATCAAAGAATTTAACGACTACTCTACTCCAAATTTAGCCACCGAGGACGGCGATCTAGACGCTAACTACTTTCCAGCACCTACCGTATCTTGAGGAATTTAACAAAAACAAAGGCACTCATCTAGTTAAAACAGTTGGCGTTCACCTCGAGCCTATGGGCGTTTACTCTAAAAAGATAAAAGATATCAAAGAGCTAAAAGACGGTAGCACCGTAGCGATACCAAACGACCCTACAAACGAGAGCCGAGCGCTTGACGTGCTAGCTAGCGCAGGCCTGATCAAACTAAACGACAACCCTTTAAAAACTCCGCTTGATATCACGGAAAACCCCGCGAGGCTGATCCATAATGCCGCGACGTAAAATTCCGCAAGCTGCGTGTGCGGGCTTATTTTGCCGATCGCGGCGATGTTTGGAAAAAACTGCTTCATAATTTAACGAAGTCCGCGCATACCGCGCTTGCGTCTAAAATATTTTCGGGCAGCACGAATACGCTAAGCGCCGTGATCGCAAACAGCACAAAAACCGCCGCGTAAAGCCGCCCGAAAAATTTAGTAAATTTCGTATCGGGATACGGCGCCTCTTGCTCTTGCGCGCCTTGAGAATTTAGCAAATCGCTCATCGTTCGCTCCTTTAATAAAGTTTGCGTGCCAAAACCCGGCTTGCGCTAAATTTTAAAATTTTATGCCTTATTATCCGGTAAATTTCACAATAAGGACCTGTTTTGGAATTTTACGGTCTAATTTGAAGCCAAATTTATTAAATTTAACCAGCAAAGCTTTGTTTAAAAACAAAGCGTCGCCGCTTCTAACGCGCAGTGATCTAGGCGGGGTTTGGGCGGCAGACCTGCTTGCGGTTGCTGGCCGAAGCAAAGTAAAAGGGAGCTTCGCAAGTATAGCCCCCTCCGCTCCGCCTCTTCCGAGAAAGAATTTAAGCCTTATAGGAAGCGACAAATAAAATTTAAACCCGCGCGTAGCATAGCAACTTCTCGTGTCGTCTTAGCCAGAAAGCCACTAAAATAAAGAAAGCCCTTTCATTTCACGCAAGCTCACAGCCAAGACCCAAAATTTAATTGCCTAACGAAAAAGGCAAGTTGGCGTTGCTGCTCGCAAAATGACCACAGAACCTCACTAGATAGAATTTAAAATTCCGAGTATTTCTGATAGTCGATCTGCGCGGAGTTTTTGTTGATCGTATCGACCGTAGCTTCAGCGATCGCCAGCTCCTCGTTGGTAGGGATTACGAGTGTTTTGATTTTACTATCCGCCGCGCTTAAATTTCTAATCGAGCCGGTATTTTTTGCGTTTTTTGTCGCATCGATTTCGATGCCGATATGAGCGAGCTTCTCGCAGACATTTTGTCTAAAATGCGGCGCATTTTCGCCGATACCTCCGGTAAAGATCAAAGCGTCCACGCGCCCAAGCACGGCGTAATACGCTCCGATCATCTTAACGACGCTGTACACGAGCATCTCAAACGCTAGTTTCGCGCGCGGCTCGCCACCCTCCATCTTTTCATATACCTTTCGCAGATCACTTGCGCCGCAGATGCCCAAAAGTCCGCTTTTTTTGTTCATTATGACGTCCATATCCTGCGCGTTGTAGCCCGCGACGCGCTCGATGTATGGGATGATCGCAGGATCGATCGAGCCGCATCTGGTGCCCATGATGATGCCTTCAAGCGGCGTTAGCCCCATCGAGGTGTCGATGCACTTGCCGTTTTCTATGGCGCTCACGCTCGAGCCGTTGCCGAGATGTAGCGTAATGGCGTTGAAGTTTTCGTATTTTTTACGCAAAAATTTCGCTCCCATTGTCGAGACAAACCAATGCGACGTGCCGTGCGCGCCGTAGCGACGAACCTTATATT
Organism: uncultured Campylobacter sp.; assembly: GCF_937997595.1. Lineage (GTDB taxonomy): Bacteria > Campylobacterota > Campylobacteria > Campylobacterales > Campylobacteraceae > Campylobacter_B. Next base: position 2,766 of record NZ_CALKTS010000094.1, read on the forward strand.
TTTCGTAGAATTCATACGGCAGCGCGTACATATACGCATAAGGCGGGATGCTTTGATGAAAGATCGTATCGAAAACCGCTACGTTTGGAATTTTAGGAGCAATCTTTAGGCAGGATTTGATGCCCGCTAAATTTGCAGGATTGTGTAGCGGCGCAAGCGGCGCAAGCTCGGCGATTTTAGCCATTACGTCCTCATCTATGAGTGCAGGAGCGTCGAAATAATCCGCACCTTGGACTATTCTATGCCCGATGCCGCCTACTTGAGTCAGATCTTTGATTACTCCGCTTTGTTTTAAAAGATCAATCGCGATTGCGATCGCGGTTTCGTGATTTAGAATTTGCTCGTTTTCAACTTTTATGCTTCGTCCATTGGCGCAATTGATGCTTCCGCTTGCGTGCGTCGAGCCAATCTCCTCGATGAGCCCACTTGCAATGCAGGCGTGATTTAGCATATCGTGGAATTTAAATTTAACCGAGCTCGAGCCGGAATTTATGACTAGGATATCCATTAATTCTCTCCTGCTTGAATGGCGCTGATAAGTATCGTGTTTACGATATCGGCGACCTTGCAGCCGCGGCTTAGATCGTTTACCGGCTTTTTTAAGCCCTGCAGAATCGGCCCGATCGCCACGGCGCCTGCGGTGCGCTGAACGGCCTTATAACAGATATTTCCGCAGTTAAGATCAGGGAAGATAAATACGTTCGCACGCCCTGCGACCGCGGAGCCCGGCATTTTTTTCTTAGCAACCGCCGCATCGACTGCGGCGTCGAATTGCAGCGGTCCGTCGATTAAAAGCGCCGGCGCCTTTTCGCGCGCTTTTTGCGTCGCCGTTTTGATAAATTCTACGCTCTCTCCGCTGCCGCTATCGCCGCTGGAGTAGCTTAGCATCGCCACGCGCGGCTCAAGCCCGAACGCCTTTGCGGTCGCGGCGCTTGAAATCGCGATACCCGCCAGATACTCCGCGCTCGGGCTAGGCGCCACGGCGCAGTCGGCAAAAAGCAGAGCCTGCGTATCCAGGCACATTATAAACGCGCCGCTAACGCTCGCGATGCCCGGCTTGGTCTTGATGATCTGAAGCGCGGGGCGGATCGTCTCAGCAGTAGTCGTGCCGGCACCGCTTACCATCGCATCGGCTAGCCCTTCATGCACGAGCATCGTGCCGAAGTAGGTGCGATCGCGCACTAAATCGCGCGCCTGCGCCTCGCTCATACCCTTTGCCTTGCGAAGCTCATAAAGATCGCGCGCAAATTTTTCCAAGCTCGCATCCGTCTGCGGATCTAAAATTTTAACGCCGCTTAGATCGAGACCTAGCTTGTTTGCGCTTTTTTGCACTTCGTCTTTGTGCCCTAAAAGGATCAAATTTGCAGCGCCGCTTTGTTTTATAATCGCGGCCGCGCGCAGAATTCTCTCATCGTCGCTTTCTGGAAGCACGACGGTTTTAACGTTCGCACGAGCCTTTGCGTAGAGCTTGCTTTCAAATTTCAAAGGGGTTAGAATTTCACAGCGCGTGGAGTTTGCGGCGTCAGTGAAGTAGCTTTTATCGGCAACGACTTTATCAAGCTCTATCGCGCTACTTTGGCAAGCAGAATTTTCGTCGTGAAATTTTGCATCACTTTCGCAGGCAGAATTTTTACCGTAAAGCTCCGATTTTTTAGAATTTGCACCCTCTTGTGCAGGTCTTAGCACGGAAAATGAAATTTTATCCTCATATATGCTGGCAAAGCTTACCGCTTTTGCTGCAGCGATTGTGTGCTCGCCGATGCGCGCGGCAATTTCGTTAGGATAAAATCCGCAAACTGGGATATTTAGATCTTTTGCGATTTGTAAATTTAGCTCGCGCAGATCGGCTCCCGCTACGCCGCGAACCAGCACAAAATTGCATTGCTCTAAAATCTGTGCAAATCGCTCTATCGCCGCCTTTCGCACGCGCTCATCCTGCCCGTTTGCGAGCGCTTTTTCAAGCTCGCTCCTGCTAAAAAGGGCATTGTCGCCAGCGATGCAAAGTTGCAAAACGTTGTGAAAGCTCATGGATAAAATTTTATCTAGTTTTTTTAGCTCGGATTGGTAGGCGGCAGGTTCGTCGCATAGGAGCAAAATTCCGTTCATCGGTTGATCCTTTTGAAATAAGATAGGCAATTGTAGCAAAATTTTGCTTGCGTGTTAATCAAAGATTTATCGTGAGGGTTTAGAATTTGGTAACTTTCAACAAAGGAGCGCACATGAAAAATTTAGTGATTTTGGCTCTTTTAGTGAGCCTCGCCGCGGCGAAAATCAACATAAACGAAGCTAGTCGCTACGAGCTGATGACTATCGGCGGACTTGATGCGGGTAGGGCGGATATGCTTATGCAATACCGCCAAAAGCGCGAAATTTCAAGTGCAGATGAGCTAAAGGGCATCAACGGCTTTGCAAGTTACGATACTGCTAAACTGCAGAATAGCTTTGAAATATCACCTAGAGCTAACGTGCAACAGCCGGTGCAGCCTGAGCGCGACATAGTCGTAGTCGAAAAGACCCGCACCCGCACGGTTTATGGAGGCTCTACTTATAGGCGCGTGGAAAATTACGGAAACGGCATCACGATCACAGAGACCGGCACCTTACCGCCTCCTCCTCCGCGAGGATATGGTAGGCACGGCGACATGATGCCGCCTCCTCCCCCGCCTCCTGGCGGCATGCCACCACCTCCGCACGGAGGTATAAAACCGCCACCTCCGCCACCGCCACCTCCGCGTGATGATTATTCTCGCAGGAGAAGTTCTGGCAGTATGAGCGATAGCGAGATTGGCGGAAGCTCGCGCCGTAACATGCCGGTGCCTATGCATATGGGAACGATCCGTTCAAAAAGATCCAGTAGCGTCACAAGCTTCGGCGACTGCGATCCGCAAAGCGGCAACTGCGCTAACGTGGGCGTAGGCGTGCAGGTAGATAGAGGATTTTAAAATTTAATTTTACGCAGGCGGGATTTAAAATTTTATAATCGAGATTCCGCCCGCCCTAAATTTACGGCTAAATTTTAAAATTTCGTAACGTAGAATTTAAAATTTACACAGGCGTTGCTTCGCGCTACGATAAAATTCCAAAAAATTTTGTAAATTTAATCCAAGCCTCGCGTGGCAAAATTTCAAGTCAAAATTTTACGTTAAAACCGATGCACCGCGTTTTGTCGTGACAAAACCTCGCGCCTTAAAATTTTAAATATGAAAATCCAGCCGCATTATAAATTTTAAATTCGCCTTTTCTACTCTTGCTAAATTCCAAAATTTTGCCCCCGTCTTGCTGCTATTAAATTTTAAATTCGACCCGATTTAGCGCCTTAAATTCGTGAAATTTAATTTACAAAATAATATAATCACAAAATTATTCCAACGAAACAGGATGGGCGTATGAAAGAAATTAGCGGATCGCAGATGATCGTGGAGGCGTTGCGGCAGGAGGGGGTCGAGGTGGTTTTCGGCTACCCGGGCGGTGCGGCGCTAAACATTTATGATGAAATTTACAAACAAAAATACTTCAGACACATTTTGGTGCGCCACGAGCAGGCCGCGGCGATGGCTGCGGACGGATACGCGCGCGCTAGCGGCAAGGTGGGCGTGGCCGTCGTCACAAGCGGACCGGGGTTTACAAACGCGCTTACGGGGCTTGCTACGGCGTATTCAGACAGCATCCCGATCGTGCTTATCAGCGGTCAGGTGGCGACCTCGCTCATCGGCACCGACGCCTTTCAAGAGATCGATGCGATCGGAATTTCACGCCCTTGCGTCAAGCACAACTATCTAGTTAAAACGATCGAAGAGCTGCCTAGAATTTTAAAAGAGGCTTTTTACATCGCTCGCAGCGGCAGACCTGGACCCGTGCACGTCGATATTCCCAAAGACGTAACGGCGAAGCTTGGCGTTTTTGAATATCCTAGCGAAATCAAGATGCAGACTTATAAGCCGAACTATAAGGGCAACGCTAAACAGATCAAAAAAGCCGTCGAGCTAATCGCAAACTCCAAAAAGCCTATCCTCTACATTGGTGGCGGTGTCATCAGCGCTAGCGCAAGCGAGCTGGTACGCGAGCTTAGCGAGTTTGCGCAGATCCCTGTTGTTGAAACCCTTATGGCGCTGGGAGCTATGCGAAGCGATGATAAAAACCGCCTCGGCATGGTAGGAATGCATGGCAGCTACGCCGCAAATATGGCGCTTAGCGAGTCGGATCTGATAATCTGCCTGGGCGCGAGATTTGACGATCGCGTCACCGGCAAGCTTAGCGAATTCGGCAAAAACGCAAAGATCATCCACGTCGATATCGATCCTAGCTCGATCTCAAAGATCATAAACGCGGATTATCCGATCGTGGGCGATGTTAAATCGGTGCTAGAGGAGATGCTGCCGCGCATTAAAAGCGAGGTTAGTCCTCAAAATTTCGAGCAGTGGCGCGAGCTCATCCGCAAATACGATGAAATTCACCCGCTTAAATTTAACGACAGCGATGAAATTTTAAAGCCGCAGTGGGTTATCCAAAGTACCGCAAAAATCGCGGGCGAGGACGCTATCATCGCTACGGACGTGGGGCAGCATCAGATGTGGGTCGCGCAGTTTTATCCGTTTTGCAAGCCGCGCACTCTGCTAAGTAGCGGCGGGCAGGGCACGATGGGATACGGTCTGCCCGCGGCATTGGGCGCGAAGGCTTATGCGGGAGATAGGCCGGTTATAAATTTCAGCGGCGACGGCTCGATATTGATGAATATCCAAGAGTTGATGACGGCGAGCGCGAGCGGTCTAAACGTCGTAAATATCGTATTAAATAACAATTTCTTGGGCATGGTGCGGCAGTGGCAGAGCTTATTTTACGGGCAGCGTTTCTCATCGACCGATCTTAGCTCGCAGCCCGATTTCGTAAAAATTGCGGGGGGCTTCGGCGGCGTGGGCTTTAGCGTTAGCACCAAAGCGGAATTTGAAGATGCGCTGAAGCAGGCTCTTGCGAGTAAAAAGGTAAGCGTCATCGAGGCTAAGATCGATCGCTTCGAAAACGTCTGGCCGATGGTGCCCGCAGGCGGCGCGCTTTATAATATGATTTTTGAGCAGGAGTCTTAGGATGAATAGCATAAGAAGAGTAATCTCGGTCGTCGTTACCGACGAGCACGGCGTTTTGTCGCGGATCTCGGGGCTTTTTGCGGGGCGCGGCTATAATATCGATAGCCTCACCGTTGCGCCGATCCCAAATACCGGTTTATCGCGCCTTAGCATCGTTACTTCGGGCGACGAGCGCGTTATAGAGCAGATCACTAAGCAGCTTCATAAGCTGATCCCCGTCTACAAGGTCATCGATGATGCAAAATTCGTCGAAAAGGAGATGGTTTTGGTAAAGATCGCGCTGGGCGAAAATTTAGCGGGGCTTGACGCCGTTTTAAAAGCCTACAACGGCAGCATCGCAAACAGCGACGACAGCAAGATCGTCATCATGGCGTGCGACGACGCAGACCGCATCGACGGATTTTTAAAGACGATAAAAAAATACAATCCGATCGACGTCGTCCGCGGCGGCAGCGTCGCGCTGGATATGTAAGCGGCGATAAAATTTAATCAAAGGAGCGCAAATGAAATTATCAAAAATTGCCGAAATTTTAAATATAGAGTTTAGCGGAGCGGACGCGGAGATCACCGCGATAAATTCGCTTCAAAACGCAAGGCAAAGCGAGCTGAGCTACTGCGATAGCGACAAAAACGAGAAATTTTTATCCGCTACCAAAGCAGCCGCCGTGTTGGTAAAGTGCGGCACCGCAGTCCCAAACGGCGTGCGAGCGCTGGAGTGCGAAAATCCGCACCTAGCCTTTGCAATCTTAAGCGCGCATTTTGCTAAGCCGCTCATTCGCAAGGGCGCGCCCGCAAAGATCGCCGCTAGCGCGCAGATCGGGCAGGGCGTGCATATCGGCGTAAATTCCACGATCGGCGAGAACTGCGTCATTTTAAGCGGCGCGTATATCGGCGATGACGTGCATATCGGAAGCGGCTGCGTGATCCACGCAAACGTCGTCATCTACAACGACGCGATCATCGGCGAGCGCTGCATAATCCACGCAAACGCCGTCATCGGAAGCGACGGCTTCGGCTACGCGCATACCAAAACGGGCGAGCACGTTAAAATTTATCACAACGGCAACGTCGTGCTACAAGACGAGGTAGAGATCGGCGCGTGCACGACGATCGACCGCGCGGTATTCGGCTCGACGATCGTTAAGCGCGGCAGCAAGATCGACAATCTCGTTCAGATCGGGCACAACTGCGAGCTTGGGCAAAACTGCCTCATCGTCTCTCAAGTAGGACTTGCGGGCTCGACGACGCTCGGACGCAACGTCGTGATGGGCGGACAGAGCGGCAGCGGCGGGCACGTAAGCGTGGGCGATTTCACTCAGATCGCGGCGCGCGGCGGCATAAGCAAGGATTTAGCGGGTGGCAAAAACTACGCAGGGCATCCTATAATGGAGCTTAGCGAGTGGTTCAAGCTGCAGGCTAAGATCGTTAGATTTTTTAAAGATAAAAAGCACTAGCCGTTTTGTCTTGGCTGACTTGCTTTAGTCGGTTCGGTTGATCGGCTTGATTTGATCGTTCGCTCTGATCGACTCCTCTAGCCAGCTCGATTTGATCGGTTCGCGTCGTTTTAGTGAAGTTTGAAATCGCCAGGCAGTTGGCGATTGTGGAGTGATTTGCGCTGCGTTCGGTTTTTGCATAGTTTGCAAACTGTTGCGGCGGTAAATTTTGCCCTTTTATCGGCGAAATTCTGTCCGCGCTATTTTTCATCGTGCGCTTGCTTTGTGGGCGCGGTAGAATTTACTCTGCTAGTTTGGGTTGCATTGCTCGCAGTCATTGCGGCTGAGCTTTACGAGCGCTTTAAATCAGTGAAAATTTAATGAAAGGAAAAACGATGATAGAGATGTTTTTGTGCTCCTATTTTGCGGGCGCAGCGACGCTTTTTGAGGATTTTGCCGGGCAAAATATCCGCGCTAAAGAGGTGCTTTTTATCCCAACTGCCGCAAACGTAGAGGAGTACCGAGACTACGTGGACGAGGCGAAAGAGGCGTTTGCCAAAATGGGCTTTGAGGTTCAAATTTTAGACGTTTCCAAAGCGAGCGAGGCCGAAGCGAAGGCAAAGATCGGCGCGGCGCAGGTGCTTTACG
>NZ_CALKTS010000095.1 GCF_937997595.1 uncultured Campylobacter sp.
GGCTCGGCGTCCAAAGAGGACGGCTGGATCATCAACGATCTAAACGGAGATAAAGCCAACGACAAGAAAAATTACAATTTCGGACTAAATTTAAAGATAGTGCCGACCGATCGTTTTACGATTAAAATTTACGGCGATCTTTTTCACCGCCAGGACGACTCGCTCGACGAGCTTTTTATCCCAAAGTCTAAGCTGGGTAGCATCTCAAAAGCCGAAGCAAAACATATAAATTTAGAAACGCCCGCCCGCGTAAAGCAAACCTCTAGCTCGGGAGCGTTAGATCTAAAATATGAATTTGACAAATTTGACGCGACCTCGACTACGACCTTTCGTAGAGCCAAAAAAGACGGGCTTTACGACGAGGATTTCGGCAGTAAAATAACCTATCTCGACCCCGATCACTACGGGCTAATTACATTTTTAAATTCTAAAAATGATACCTTCTCCGAGGAGCTTAGATTTAGTAGCGTAGGCGAGCAAAGCTTCAAATGGGTCGGTGGACTTTATTACGAAAACGAAAAGCAAGTCTTCGGCCCGATCGGCGACCAATACGGCGACGGCGGTAGGACGATAGTCGAGGATTGGCCTTCGGTCAATCGCGCGCAGACGGCATCGGTATTCGGTCAGATCATCTATCCGATCACGAGCAAATTTGATGCTACGCTTGGCGGCAGGTATCAGCAGATCAGAAAACACACAAAGGTCGATTACTTTTCATACGAGCTGGGGCACAATCCCGGTGCGCCCGCGTTTTCGATGGACGAAAAAGCGACATTTAGGACGTTTTTGCCAAAAATCGCACTTGGATACGATATCACCGATGAGCTAAATATTTACGCGATGTATTCAAAGGGCTATCTAGCCGGCGGCTTTAATTTCTACACCACTGGCGGCAGCAGGGAGGATAATAAATTTGACGCACAGACGAGCGATGACTACGAGATCGGTGTAAAGGGTTCGTATGAGAGCTTTAGATTTTCTACCGCGCTATTTTATATGGACATCAAGGGCACGCATATATTTTATACCGACCCCAATAACCCCAACATCTACTCGACCGCAAACGCCGATAAATCAAAATCTATGGGTGTGGAATTTGAAGGCGTCGCAAAAGCGAGCAAGGAGCTTGATATAAATTTAGCCGCGAGCCTGCTAAAGACCAAATACGGAGATTACATCAACAAAGACGGCACTAATAATAAAGGTAATAAAATCGAGAAAAACCCCGAGTATAAGCTCTCTTTGGGCGCGTCATACTACGCTCCGATGGGAATTTATACAAGACTGGACGGAAATATGATAGGCAGGACCTACTTCGATGCTCAAAATAAGCTAGCCCAAAAGAGCTATTTTACGGCGGATGCAAAAGTAGGCTACCTAAAAGATGGCTTTGACGTGTATTTTTACGTCAAAAATTTGACCGACAAAGAGTATTTCTCGCACATACGCGACAGAGCGAGTAATGTCTTGATCACCTATGGCAAAGGCAGAACGCTCGGCGTCGGCGTAAGATATAGTTTTTAAATTTAGTAAATTTTACTAAAAGAAAGGATGAAAAATGAGGAAAAGTTTAGCTGTATTGGCAGTTTTAGGTGCATTTAGCGTAGCAGGCGCGCATGATTTTTGGCTTGCGGGTCAAAACGACGACAAACTAAGGGTTCAGATCGGATTTGGAGATGGATT
>NZ_CALKTS010000096.1 GCF_937997595.1 uncultured Campylobacter sp.
CCCATCTACTTTTTCCATTTAAATTTTAATCTCTTTCGCTTTATTTTTATAAAATTTTCCAACTCTTTATCGGTAAAATTTAAAACCTCTTTTCGATTTTGTAAATTTACATAAGTGTGCCTTATATCGCAATTACCGACAAAGGCGGCTTCCCAGTTCTTAATTAGCCAACTCGAGCTTATCGCATATTCCCGTCCTTTATTCGAGCGCATTTTATCGCTATAGCCAATAGGCGCAAACATACCGGAATAAAACCCCTCCAGATAGGGTAGTCTCGGGCATCCTTTCGTATCGGTTGCGACGATAAATTTTATCTTTCGATCATATGGACGAAAAGCCTTGTGACACTCTATAATATCTCCATTTTTTAGATCGTCTTTGAATTCTAAAAATTTATAAGTAAATTTTGCAGGAATTTTATCATTTACCCTTTTGTATTCGGTTACAGAGCTATCGTAATAAGAAAATATGCTTATATTTCTGGATGGCTCGGTATCACATATAAAATCTAAATTTTCTAATACCCACTTTTTAGAAATCAAACCATTATTATTTTTCACATTAGCTTCCGGCGGCAATATTATGAATTCGCCTAATTTATCGCCGTTTATACGCAGCAGGTTATTCCAGCTACAAAATAAAAACCGCCTTTGACCGATTTGCAGTATATCGCCCTCCGCGAAAATTTCTCTAAAATTATTAATCGAAAATTTCCTTCTACCTCTTACGGGTATTATCTTTTTATAATTTCTTTTCATGGTCCTTCTTTTGTTTTATTATTAAATCGCCGCGCACTCGCTAAATCCCTAAATGCAAAATATATAAATCATTTTTAATTGCCGAATCGATTAGTTCCAATAGGCCGTCTAATTGCTCGATAACCGAGGATTTATTTAGCGCGCAGTTTTTATCAAAAACAATCTGCTCATCGGCGCTCAAGAAAAGCGACCTCCAAGAGCATATTATATCTCTAAATTTAACTTTATCTTCTATCCAGCTATAGCCATAGTAATTTAGCCCTTTTTTCAAATTTATCTCATCGTTCCATGTGGTTTGCACCCACTTTAGAGAGTACGAAATATGAAGTATTAGATCATCGCTAATTACTACGCAATGCTCTTTAGAGAAGATATTTTCTTTTGTCTTTTTGAGTAAAAATTCATGTTTAGGCATATGGCTCCTTATTGTTTTAAAGCATGACTTGAATAAAACTCGATCTAGCTATTCGCCAAATTTCATCCAAGCGGCGGCATATTCTTGTGTCTCATTTCTAAAATATTTGCTAATTATATTATATTCGTCCCCTTTCGCAATATTTATAATTGTCTCAACAAAGCCGGTGCAAAACGCCGTGCCGATGTATTCGTCTTCGCTTGCCGCCCCCTTTTCCACAAAATCAAAAATTTCATTTCTTGTCTTTTCGTCCAAATCATCAAAAATTTTAATCGTAGTTTCTGCAAAAGATGCAAGCAACCACAATAAGCTAGGTATGTACTCCATATCGAAAGGAAATATCTGCTCTTGATAGGCGTTAAAATACGCCCTGTTTTTCTCTATAAAGAAATAGATATATTCCTCATATTTGCCCAAATCAGTCTCTATTAAGCGCATTTGCCAATCCTTATAAATTTTTACCCTTATAAAATTCCATCATAATGCTTCCCCCAAAATTTTATAGCGCTTTTTATCTCTTTTTCAAAATGTTTGAATGGTATATAAATTTCTTCTTGTTCGTAGGGCTTTAACTTTTTATATTTCTTGGTATGCGTAATTCTCGCAATATCTTCATAATTTTTTTGTAAAAAATCTATGATTATTTTTACCTCATCCCTGCTAAATTGTTTCGCTCTTGCCCGCCGCATAGGCGGTGTAAATGCTTGAATGAACATATCCTCTATAACCTCCTCATCGCCGAAGCGCTCGTAAAAATCAATAAAATCCAGGATATAATACCTAAAAGTATAGTCATTAAAGACACTCAAATCTCCCGATAAAAGTTTGATCGTGCTATGGTCTAAATCACACAGATCTTTACCGCACAAATCTTGCTCGACAAGCTCATCCTTTTGTACAGGATTTGTTATAATTTCCGGCTTTTGCAGTTTAAGCCGCGTCTTTAGCGCTTTTATTCTATTCGATAAGTTCATTTTGTCCTCCTTTTTAGAAAGCGTAAAATTTGAGCTTGGCTTATAATACTCTTTTACTCTTATCAGATATATCAAATACAGGATCAATCCTACGATAAGTAGTAGTTGCATAATGACAGACTGGGTTGTGGCTACGACATAGACTTTCCCTCCGCGATAGCCGCCCTCCGTTAATAGTTTATGAAAATTTAAAGACGATAGGATAATAAAAAATATCGTCATTACAATTCTTACCGGTTTCATGGTTTTAAATTATCCTTATATGAAATTCCAAGGACGGTTTGTCGCCTTTTATCCAATCAAAACCCAAGAATTTCATCGATAAATACACCTCGCTCAAGATTCAAATTTATCCATCTAGGCAGTATATGTCGTTGTCCAAATCCACATTATTATCTACTAATAGTTTCAGTAAATTTGCATTATAATATAGACCGGGCATGCTATTATAACTGTAAACTACGACTCTTAGCAGCTTTTTCACGCTTTGTAATTTTATACTCCTCGCGACATTTATATCTGCTAAAAATTTTTTAATTAGATCTCCCGCAAAAGGTATATCATAAAATTTTTCCTCTATGCTAAAGCCAAAATTTCTGTATTTTAAAATAGCACCTTTTAGTTTCAAATCTCCTTTTTGCCAGACTTTTGTTGCAGATATGCCGTTGCTGCTTATTGTTTCGGATAGATCCCTATCGCTTTCGATCGATAGGATTAGGATTACTTTGTTGCTTTTCAAGATCGCTCCTAAAAATCTTTTATATCCCATCTACGCACATATTGGCATTCAGTTCGGTGCATATTTTTATATTTATCCAAATATTAGCAAAAATCAACATATTCTGCATTGTAAGCCAAAATTTTTCATTTGGACACCCGCCCGGGGCAAATGACTGGGCAATATGCAAAGTCATCTCCGTTTCTAGCGCGATAATTAGTGATATATTGGGTTGCTACTTCAAATGCATCGTCATCTTCCGATTCAATACTCCAGCAATCGTATGTGATTATGGGCTCATTGCCGCTTAGGCGATATACATCCCCTCCTACGATAATCATACCTTTGCCTCTTGTGATTTTTAGCACCTCCATTACATCGCCACACCAAAGGAACCATTCAAAACCGTATAGTAGCCCAGTGGATAAAAGA
>NZ_CALKTS010000097.1 GCF_937997595.1 uncultured Campylobacter sp.
CCACTGGGATTTGCAGATAGATATCGGCTTTTTTCGCCATATCTGTGCGCTTCGGATCTACGACAATCATCTTAGCGCCACGTTGCAAGCCTCGCTGCATCTGCATAGCGATGATCGGGTGGCACTCGCTCGTGTTGGTGCCGATGAGTAAAAATACGTCCGTATCGGTAGCGAACTCTACCAAATCGTTCGTCATCGTTCCGTTTCCTAGCGTGTTGGCAAGACCTGCCACTGTAGGAGCGTGTCAAAGACGGGCGCAGTGATCGACGTTATTGCTGCCCTGAGCACGGAAAAATTTCTGAAAAACGTAGTTGTCTTCGTTATTTGAGCGCGCCGAGCTAAAACCCATTATTGAGCTTGGGCCATATTTAGCGACGGTCTCTTTAAATTTAGACGCTACAAAATCGTAAGCCTCTTCAAAGCTTACCTCCTCAAGCTTACCGCTTCTATCAAATACTCCGTTTTTCTTACGGATCATAGGTTTGGCAAGGCGTTTTGGAGAGTTTACGAACTCCCAGCCGAACATCCCTTTTAAGCATAGCTCGCCGTCATTTACGTGATGGGCCTGCGTAGGGCGCGCGTTTACGATCCTGCCGTCTTTTACGATAAGATCGATACCACAGCCGGTGCCGCAGTAAGGACAAGTCGTTTTGACAATCTTTTCTCTGGACTGCATAATATTCCTTTCAAGAATTTTGGTTTGCACGGCTATTATACTTTCTAGATTATAAAAGAATTTTTAAATTAGTGAATTTTTTTAAGCAAAATTTAAGCAATATGCAAATATCGCATATTAAATTGAATAGTTAAATTTTACGCTTTTGCCTCGATAATGACGGCGTTTTAGTGTAAAATTTATCGCTTATCGCAAAAGACGCTTTTTAAGCTAAGTTTTATAATTTTAATAGAATTTTGAAATTATATTACGCTCCGTTTTATTTCAAAGCGCGATTAAATTTTGATGAAATTTTAATGCTAATTTATCGGTATATTATATTAATTTAATTAAATGAAAATCTATATTAAAATTTATCAAAAACTCGCCGTCCTGATAAAATTTAAGCCACTAAATTTAAAATTTATAAAATTATTATCTTATATCTGAAATCTATGTAGAAAAAACCTTGATTTTAATCTAGACTAAGCCGTTTTTTTATGCTATTATTCAAAATCTTAGTAGAAATTAATTCTAAACGAAAGGTTAATCTCATGGATAGACGAGACTTTATAAAAAGCTCTGCAGCAGCGGCTGCCTGTAGCGTTGCGGGCATCAGCTTGCCTAGCAGTCTTAGTGCTGCGGACGAAGCCGAAAAAGGCTGGCGCTGGGACAAGGCGGCCTGTCGCTTCTGCGGCACCGGCTGTGGCATCATGGTAGCTACCAAAGACGGCAAGATCGTAGCGGTCAAAGGCGATCCGTTAGCGCCCGTAAATCGCGGTCTAAACTGCATCAAAGGCTATTTCAACGCCAAGATCATGTACGGCGCAGATCGCATTACCAAGCCTCTTTTACGCGTAAATTCCAAAGGCGAATTCGACAAAAAGGGAAAATTTATCGAGATCAGCTGGCAACGAGCGTTCGACGAAATGGAGAAGCATTTTAGGCGAGCCTATAACGAAGGCGGTCCCGAGGGCTTTGCCGTACTTGGTAGCGGTCAATACACGATCCCGGAAGGTTACGCCGCAGCAAAGCTAGTAAAGGCGGGCTTTCGCTCCAATAATCTCGATCCTAATGCTCGCCAGTGCATGGCCAGCGCCGTCGTAGGCTTTATGCAAACCTTCGGTATCGACGAGCCTGCGGGCGTTTTCGACGATATCGAGCTAACCGACACTATCATCGCCTGGGGCGCGAATATGGCAGAGATGCACCCTATCCTTTGGTCTCGTGTCTCCGACCACAAGCTTCGCAACCCGGACCGCGTAAAAGTTATAAATCTCTCGACATACTCTAGCCGCACTTCAAACATCGCCGATATTGAAATTATATTCCGTCCGAATGCCGATTTAGCGATATGGAACTACATAGCAAGGGAGATCGTCTACAACCACCCGGATATGATAGATGAGAAATTTATTAAAGAGCACTGTGTGTTCGCTACAGGCCCTGTGGATATCGGCTACGGCTTGCGAGAAGATATAAATCATAAAAAATACCGCAAAACCGAGCTTGATACCGCGGCTAAGCAAAAATCCAAAATTTTAAGCAAATCCGAGGGCGTTACGTTAGCATATCTTGGTATGAAAGAGGGCGACGTACTCGAAAATAAGCACTCTGACAAATCGGATGCTCACTGGCTTATAAGCTTTGAAGAATTTAAAAAAGCGCTGGAGCCTTACACGCTAGATTTCGTAGCGCCTTTGGCCAAGGGTAACGAAGA
>NZ_CALKTS010000098.1 GCF_937997595.1 uncultured Campylobacter sp.
AATCCAAGATTTGGCTTTGTGGTTGTAGCATTTCCAATAGCCAATATTTGGGCTTTTATTGATTTCATTAGAAAACTTAGAAAGCCTGAGAAAGTATATTTATATAACGATAAAGTTTATTGGGATAAACGAGATACGACGGTAGCAAAACAAAATATTGTTTGGGTTAAAAAAAGTATTTATCCTATGATTGGTAAGATACCAGATAACTCGGTTCAAAAAATTTTTGCACCATTTGGTTTTGTTATTGCAGGATTTTTTTTGATTTTATCAAATTTGTTTGCTTGTTTAGCAAAATTAGTTGCTTTATTAATTAACAAAGATTATAAATTTATACTATTTTGCACCATAGTTTTTTATGACAATCAAAAAAATGCCGTAAATATCTATTTAACGACAAAGCAAGATTATAAACAAGTAAATGAATATTTATTGCAAAATTTTAATTTACAAATCGAAAATTTAGATAAAAACTACAAATTCTATAAATAGGAGAAAAAATCATGCCAGAAGATAACAATACTTCTAACAATTCAAATCAAGGCGTTGCTTGGTATATCAAGCCCACTTCGGATACAATCGATTTCTTGAAAGGAATTCCCGTAAATGTTTTAGCCGATCCTGATAATGTCAAGGTTTTTGATAATTGTGTGAAAATCAAATCAGGTGGGCTAAATATGGTTATTCCTATCGTTGATGCGGCTGGTGGCGCTATAGCATTAGGTATTGGCTAAGAGCCTTGACAAGCGTCGCCTCTCTTAAAACGTTTCCTTCCGTATTCGCAAAAAATAAAGAAGGCTTTGTTTTTATGCTCTCTAGCCACTTGCCTGCCTCCTTTGGAAGCTCTAGATGTTCATGTTCATCGCCATTAGCTTTCACTTTATTTTCATCTTGCGGGAATAGCAAGGAATATTCTCCGCCATCGTCTATTTTTAAATGCTCGTAGGTTAAATTTCTTACATTTGAGCTTCTTAATCCGGTAAGTAATCCAAAGATTAAAGCGTTCTTGACACCTATTTAGTAAGGATAGCTCATGATATATTTTATCAACAACCACAAATCCGCATTCGCGGAAATATATGAATAGCCCCTGGATTTAGGTATCTTATATAGGTTTTTTAATTGCGTATCGCAAAATAAAAGATTATCGCTTATACCTCTATCTCGCGCGAACCTGAATAAAGAACGAATAAAATAAAACAGATCTTTTAAAAGTGCAAATTTTCTATTCTTGTAAATGGGGTCCAATATCTGCATTATCTCCTTTTTGGTAATCTTGCCGATATATTTATCGCTAACGCACTTTAGCCTCGATTGAAATCTAAATCGCAATTTTCTTAACGTTCTTTCGGCAAAAGCGTTATATTCACAGTAAATTTTAAAAACGCTTGCTAACGTATTCTTTGGAGCTGTCACACCATTAGTATGGCTATTTGATATCAATTTCTTTAACAATATTCTGGCCCCTTCGAATGTTATTTCGCTGACATTACCTAGAGCTTTGATTAACTTGCCGCCTTGCGTATAGTGATAGTGTCTATGCGTTTTAACCGTTCCGTCTCTAGATAGCGAGCTATAAAATTTAACGGCTATGAAATCGTCTAAGACTTCGACCATAGTGCGCTTATATTGCGGCAAGATAAAATTCCTAACTACTTTATCTGGATCTGATTTGAAAATTGGATTATCCTTAATTTTGGTAAAAACTTCTGTAATCTTTCTTCCTTTGTATAGTAATTTTAGGCAGATTATAGAATTTCCTCAAAGGATTAACAAGGCGGGAGCGCAAAAAAGCTACTATACAATTTTTTAATATATAGT
>NZ_CALKTS010000099.1 GCF_937997595.1 uncultured Campylobacter sp.
GATGAAATAGCGGATTTTGCGCATCGCCGTCCGGCTCGCCCAAGACCCCGCCGAGCTTATATCCAGCCTCGCCGCTCTCAAATCGCCAGGTCGGATGACGCTTCGCCAGATGCAGCGCATAGGGCGCGCCGAAATAGCCGCGCGGAAAGATTATGTGATACACGCGCTGGCTGCAGTATCTTTTGAGCCTGAATTCCTTGCCGCCAAAGCTTACTTCATCGTTCGGTGCTTTTTGTGATTTATCGGAGTCGAATTCGTCTGCGTTAAATTTAACGACGCTTGCCTCATTGCACGCTTCATTTAAATTTACGTTAGCTCGCGATACGTCGCGCTCGCCCGTTTGGGTTTGTTTGGCGTTGCCGTGTTTGAGCGTATCTGTTTTTAAAATTTCATCCGCCACCGCTTGAGCCGCGCCGTCTGCGTCAAATTTAACCCGCTCAAAAGTAAATCCCACGGCCTCCAGCCAATAGCCAATATACTCAAGCAGGTCGCACGGACGGTCGAAGAAGTCCTCCGCAAGCGCGAACTCGCAGGCAAATTTTATATTTTGCGGATCGCGGGTTTGCAGCAGGCAGCTAAAAATTTTTTGCCGCTCATCTCTGCTCGTCTGCGGATCCGCAAGCCTCTCGCGCCAGATTTGCGAGCTCTCGTAACTAAGCTCGCGCCACGGATACTCCGCGTAATACGCGCTCTCGTTCGGCTGCAATTTAAAAAGCTCGCCCAGATACTGGTGCAAAAACGGCGCGAACTCGAGACTTGCCGCAGCGATGACCTCTTCGGCGTTTTTCCAGCGCGCGCTTTTTTCATCTCTGCCGTATTTTTGCCGCGCATTTTTGCCTGCGCTTTTGTCCGCCCGCGCCGAGCGTGCATTCTCTCCCGTCTGTGCCGCGCTTTCGTCCTGCTTCGTTTCGCGCCCATCTGCCGCCTTTTCGCGCAAAATTTCAACCGCCGTGGCGATCAGAGCTTTAAAATCCCCCTCGCCTACATAGCCCAGAGCGTCCTTTAGCAGCGTGCCGCCCTCTTGCTGCCCACGCAGCAGGCTGTCTGCTAGCGTAAAATACGCTACCGCATCCCCTTGCAGCCGCCAAAACCGCTCGTATAAATTAGGCACTCTAAAGCCGTCGCGCTCAAAATCTCGAGCCAAGCTTAGCGCTTCGTCCCGCTTGCTCATCTTGCCATCCTTGCTTTTGAAATTTTATTTTGATAATTTTAGCGTAAATTTAAGTTAAATTTTGAAGGCGGCTTATTTTATATGTCGAAATTCTATGGAAAAATATGGGAGATTAAATTCGGCGGCGAATTAAATTTTAAAAGTACGCCGAGCCTCGTAGAGCCCGGCTAAATTTTAAAATAGCTCTTAAATTTAGAAGCTATCGTCTCTTTTTTCAAAGATCAGATGCAGCACGTAGGTCACGGCGAAAGTCAAGGTGCTAGGCACGATCCAACCGAGCATCGAGTCGTAAAACGGCATTTTCTTTACGATAAACGTAACAAGCGGTACCGAAATCCCCAAAATATCAAGTCCGTTTATGACGCCCTCGACGACGCAAACATAGACGCAGGCGCGGTAAATCAACTTGCTCGAATCGATCCATGGATTAATCAGCGAGAGGATTATCAGCATGATCGAGATCGGATAGATGGCGACGAGCACAGGGATGGAGCCTTTGATGATGGTCGTAAGGCCGAAATTTGCGACTCCAAAGCCGATCACGCACCAAGCGATCGCCCAGGTTTTGTATTTGATCTTACCTTTCGTAAGCTCTTCAAAGTATTCGCTAGCCGAGCTTATAAGCCCTAACGTCGTGGTGATGCAGGCTAGGAAAAACGCACTACCCAGGATCACGACGCCAATTCTTCCGAAATAATGATCGCTTACTCGCGACAAAAGCTCCGCTCCGTTGATATTCGGCGTATCTTTGAAAAGCTCCGCAGAAGTCGCGCCCAGATAGCCCAGCATAAAATATATCGTCATCAGTATGACGCCCGACATCATTCCCGCTTTTATCGTAGAGGTTACGAGGTGCTTCTCGTCACTTACGCCGGTTGCTTTAATGGCGTTAATTACGATGATTCCAAATGCCAGCGAAGCGAGTGCATCCATCGTCTGATAGCCCTCTACGAAACCCTTTGCTGCGGCATGATCGACATACTCCCCGCTAGGAGCGACGAAGCTTCCGATCGGAAATAAAAATCCCGCGCCGAAAAGCAGCAAAATAAGCGCCAAAAGTATCGGCGTGAGGTATTTTCCGAGCAGATCGACGAGCTTTGAAGGGTTCATACAGATGTAATAGTTCAGCGCAAAATATGCGGCAGAATAAACAAATAGCCAAATTTGAAGGCGCTCTTCCGCAATAAAAGGCTTAATCGCGATGTCAAAAGGCATATTCGCCGCGCGCGGTATCGCAAAAAGCGGCCCGATCGTAAGATATAAAAGCGCGGTAAAAACGATCGCAAACACCGGATCTATGCGGCGCACTAGGCTCTGAAGCCCCTTAGCGCGCGCAATACCTGCGACGCCGAGAACCGGCAGAAGCACCGCCGTAGCGCAAAAAAACATTATCGCGACATAAAAATTCTGTCCGGAATCCTTGCCTAAGCCCGGCGGAAAAATAAAATTTCCCGCACCGAAAAACATCGCAAACAGCGTAAGCGATATCGTCAAAAACTGGCTTCTACTAAGCTTGCCCTTCATCTTAAACCTTCTTTAAATAAAGTAAAGTTTGTATTATAGTTATAAATGTTTAAAACATATTTAAATTTAGCCACAAATCCTCTATCTCGTGATTTTTGATTCCGCAAACAGCACGCGGGGCGGCTAAAATTTTAAAAATTTTAAGTATAATCTCGCGAAATTCAAGGCTAAATTTAGACAAAATGAGCGAGGGATAAAGATGGCGAAGATTAAAACTACGATTTTTGAGTGCCAACACTGCGGCAATCAGCAAAGCAGATGGCTCGGCAGATGCCCGGACTGCGGCGCATTTGATAGCTTCGTCGAGCTCAAGCCCGCCCAGATCAAAGCGCTAAAAGAGATCGAGGGCGAGCTTGCCCGCACCTCGTCCGCAAGCGCCAAAGCGATCAGCGAGATAGAAATCGAACAAATTTCGCGCATCGACACCAAGGATAGCGAGCTAAATTTAGTCCTCGGAGGCGGCGTCGTGGAGGGCTCGCTCGTGCTAATCGGCGGCAGCCCCGGTATCGGAAAATCCACGCTGCTGCTTAAGATCGCGGCGAATTTAGCAAGCGGCGGCCGCGCTGTGCTTTACGTAAGCGGCGAAGAGAGCGCAAGCCAGATCAAAATGCGCGCGCAGCGGCTTGGCGCGATAAGCGAGCAGCTGTTTTTGCTCACCGAGATAAATCTGAGCGCCGTGCTTGAAGAGGTCGAACGCAGGGATTATAAGTTTATCGTCATCGACAGCATCCAGACGCTTTTTAGCGACAAGGCCCCCTCCGCGCCGGGCTCGATCACGCAGGTGCGCGAGATCACCTTCGAGCTGATGCGACTTGCCAAGGCGCGCGGAATTTCGATCTTCATCATCGGTCACATCACCAAAGAAGGCTCGATCGCAGGCCCGCGCATATTAGAGCATATGGTGGACGTGGTGCTGTATTTCGAGGGCGATGCGAGCAAGCAACTTAGAATTTTACGCGGTTTTAAAAACCGCTTCGGAGCTACGAGCGAGGTGGGGATTTTCGAGATGGGGCCGCACGGGCTTGTAAGCGCAAAGGACGTCGCGAGTAAATTTTTTACGCGCGGCAAGGCGGTAAGCGGCTCGGCGATCACGATCACGATGGAGGGCACGCGCGCGCTCGTCGTGGAGATCCAGGCACTCGTGTGCGAGAGCGGCTACCCCAAGCGCAGCGCCACGGGCTTTGACAAAAACCGCCTCGATATGCTTCTAGCGCTACTTGATCGCAAGCTTGAGATCGGGCTTGGCGGATACGACGTCTTCGTAAACGTAAGCGGCGGCGTCAAAATCACCGAAACGGCGTGCGATCTAGCCGTCGTCGCGGCGATCGTAAGCAGCTTCAAAAACCGTCCGATCAGCAAAGAAAGCGTCTTCATCGGCGAGGTGAGCCTAAACGGCGAGATTAGAGAGATCTTCAACCTCGATGCGCGCCTGAAAGAAGCCGCGATGCAGAAATTTAAAAACGCGATCGTCCCGATGAAGCCGCAAAACGCGCAGGGGCTTAAAATTTTTCACGCCACGGAGATTACGCAAATTTTAGATTGGATGTGAGGCAGAGCGCTTCTTAGCTTCAGTTTAGCAGGGGGGGGCGAATGGGCAAAAATAAATTTTCAGCGGCAAAGGGCGCGTTGCTTTTGCATGGGAGCGGCGAGGGGCGCAAGTGCGCCGCTTTTTGCATGGCTCACAAGCAAGCGCAAACAAGCTTGATCGCTAAAGCGCGATTTTTGGAATTTCACGTATCGTAGCGGCTCAAAAATTCGTTTGAGCTTTAAAACGGCTCGGCGACGGTGCGGTTAAAAATTTAATCATTCGCGCCGCATCCTAGTAAGCAAGATAGGCGCTTTGCGGCGCAAATTTTAAAATTTTGCCGCATTGCGGCGCAAAGCCAAGCGCGACAGCTCTTTGCGTCGCACAAAATTCTATCGCGGCGCACAGGACGTATCGCATAGGGCTAAGAGCCGGTAAAATTTTAGCGACGCCAAGCTCTCATGCGCGGGCGCGACGCGGATACCGCAAGCAAAGTATCGCGCGCCGAGCCGAATGGGCGCCGCCGTAGCACGTCGCAACCCGAAAAGGCTTGCTAGCAAGACGCTATGCAAGCCAAAGCGCGCAGGTCCGCCTCACGTAGCCAAAAGACAAAGCCTACAAGGCGGCAAGATGGCAACGCAGCGAGAGCGCGATGAAATTTTAACGCAGACCGCATAAGCCGTCGGCAAAGCCTAATTCTACGGACAGGCTCCGCGGATAAAATTTCGCAAATCTAGCACGGATAAAATTTCATAAATTTAAACGGAAAGGTGCATATGAGCCCAAACGTAATCGTCAAATTCGTCATTTTGTTTTTCATCAGAGCGCAAAGCTTAAACGTTAAATTTAGCAGGCTCGATGCCGTCGTATCGCGCGCTTACGCCAAATACGGGGTGCTGTTTAAGCTCAGCGTGCCGCTACTTGCAGCAGCGTCGGTATTTGCGCTGTTTAACCTATACGATTTTGCCAAAGCCAACTACGCGCTGACGATCTTTTTGCTCGCTTTGGGCTCGCCCCTGCTTACGTACAGCTTTTTTAAGGCGATAAAATCGGCGATGACCTTCGCGCTATTTGTGATCCCCTTTGCGGCGGTGTTTGCGATCATCGCGGTTACGGGTGCGCAGAAGCTTGATAACTCGCTAAATTTCAACATCGTCTTTCCGCTGTTTTTCACCCTCGTGTGGTTTGCGATGTCGGTGATCGCCGACGAGGACGTGGCGCAGATTATGAATAAGATCGTATCGAAGCTCTCCACGCTTTTCGTGACGATTTTCATCCTTTACAATTACGAGACGCTTCACGGAATTTTAACCGCGGGCGCGGGAGGGTATCGCGCGGGCAGCGACGAGCTAAACGCGCTTGACCTGGTATTTATGACGATTAGATTTTTCACGCTGCCTTCGATTTTTACATTGATGATTTTTGAGATCAAAGATTATCTTTTTATCAGATACGGCGCGTTCGTGCAGGCTCAGCAGGAGCGCATGCAGGATTTAAAAAATTCCAAGGGCTCGAAGTAAAATTTTAAAGCTTAGCTCGATCTAATTTTGCGCGACGCAAATGGTCGCAAATACTAAAGATTGCGACCGCCGTGTGAATACTGGGCTTCGGCGCGGCGGCGGGACTAATAAAATTTGAAATGAGATTTTAGGACAAAATTTTGAGATGGAATTTTAATGACACGCCGGTTATGCGCGGGTTAGAATTTAAAGCCGCGAAGCTTCAAATCCACGCCCTGCGTTAAATTTAAAATTTTAAAAGAAGCTGTATATGTCGTCTAAAAGGAAGTATTTTTTATCGACAGTGCCTTTGTAGAAAGGCTCGAAAGTATCGTTATACGCTTTTTTGAAAAAGCCCTCTTTGCTAAGCGAAATGAGCGCTTGATTGACGGCTTCTGCGAGATCTGCGTTACCTTTTTGCATCGCGATGCCTAAAAATACGTTCTCGCCAAGACTTTTGATATTAACCTCGACGCTAGGATCTGCGACCGGATAGACCATCACAAATAGATTATCGTCGCACGCGCCGTCGATCTCGCCGCTCTTTAACCGCTTGTAGCAATCGGAGGAATTTTTGCAATACACTAGATTGTAGCCGCCGTCCTTTTGCATAAACGCTTCGCCCGTCGAGCCGCGAATGACGCCTACTTTCTTACCTCGCAGATCGCTCATTTTTTGGATATTGTCGCTTTTTCTGGTTAAAACTCCGGAATTTACCGAAAGATAGGGCATCGAAAACTCATAATTTTTCTTTCTCTCCTCAGTAACGCTTGCAGCCGCGATAAGCATATCCGCCTGATTATTTTGAATGGACGGAAAGCGCGCTTGCGCCGATACCGGTATGAGCTCAATCCTGCCGCCGGTATCGCCTAAAATTTTGCCTCCGATTGCATTAGCAAGCTCTACGTCAAAGCCCTCAAAGCCGTTATCCGTAACTCTACTAAATGGAGGCTCATTTTCATAAACAGCGATACGAATGACTTTACTCTGCTTTATTTGGCTTAAAGAATTCGCAAGCGCAAAGATGCAAGATAGAAGAATTAAAAACAGTGATTTTTTCATTTTAAATTCCTTTTTTATTAAAAAAAGCTGTAAAGATCGTCGAGTAGGAAATATTTTTTATCGACGGTGCCTTTATAGAAGGATTCGAAAGTGTCCTCATAGGCCTTTTTGAAAAAGCCCTCTTTGCTAAGCGCGATCAAGCCTTTATTGATCGCTTCTAGCAGCTCCGCGTTACCCTTTTGCACCGCGACGCCCAAGAATACATTATCGCCTAAATTTTTTATATTGACCTCGACTGCGGGATCTACGATCGGATAGACCATTACAAAAAGGTTGTTGTTGCAATACCCGTCGATCTCGCCACTTTTTAATCTCCTGTAGCAATCGACTGAATCGTTGCAATAAGAAATATTATAACCGCCGTCCTTTTTGATATATGCCTCGCCGGTAGTCTTGCGGATGACGCCGATCTTTTTGCCCATCAGATCGCCTATTTTGTGAATATTTGAGTCTTTTTTCGTTAAAATTCCCAAATTCACCGTAAAATACGGCATCGAAAAATCCACGCTGCCTTTACGCTCTTCAGTGATGCTTGCAGCCGCGATTATCATATCTGCCTGATTGTTTTGCAGCATCGGAAAACGCACTTCGTTTGTTACCGGTATGAGCTCGATACGACCGCCGCTGTTACCGAAAATTTTACCGGCTAGCGCGTTGGCAAGCTCGACTTCGAAGCCTTCAAAGCCTTTCTCGCTTGACTTGCTAAAAGGCGGCTCATTTTCATAAACGCCCACTCTGATAACCTTGCTTTGCTTTATTTCGCTTAAGGAATTCGCAAAAACAAAGATCGCCGACAATAGAATAAGAAAAAATGACTTTTTCATAATTTCCTCCTTGAATTTTAAATTTTTCGTAATTGTAATGTAAATTTTCTTAAAATTTCATTTTACTAGAACCGAAACTATTCCCTAAATTGCGAGTTTAGCGATAAAATTTCGTAACTAAAATTTCTAAGCATAATGATAGAGGCTTTTTAAATTTTGCTGCCTTGCGCCAAACCCTGCCTGCTCTCATTAAATTTTAGCGCTTCGCTTAAATTCTGTGCGTCTATTAGCGCCATAAAAATAGCGCGCCACTGCGAAATTCTATGGAATTTTATAAATTCTGCAACGGCGCGTTAGTAAAATCTTACAATCTAAACCAAGCTCGCAAAGTCGGACAAAATAGCAAGGCTATGCGAGCCTTTTAAATTTTACCTGGCGAGAGCACACAGCTATGCTTACGAAAACAAACACAGGCGAGCTGTATCGCTATGCCCGCCTAAAATAAGCTATAAAGGTCATCCAGCAAGAAATATTTTTTCTCCGCAGTGCCCTTGTAATACGGCTCGATAGTCTCGTCATAGGTCTTTTTCATAAAGCCGTTCTTGCTTAGCTTGACTAGCTCGCCATTTAAGAACTCAAGCAGATCCTTATTGCCTTTAGAAACCGCGATGCCTAAGAAATCCGAAACGCCTAAATTTTTTATATTTACCTCAGTGTCGCTGTCGATGACAGCATAAGCCAAAACTATCAGATTGTCTGTCGCATATCCGATGCCCTTACCATCCTTTAGCATTTTATAGCATTCGTTTGCGGTAGCGCAATTTACAATTTCAAAGCCCTCTTTTCTAAAATACGCCTCACCCGTAGTTCCGCTTTCTGCGATGATCGGCTTACCGTGTAAATCAGACATAGTTTTGATTTTATCGCCCTTGCGGGTTAGCACGCCGATATTTACTGCGAAATACGGCGTCGTAAAATCGACCACCTGCTTACGCTCATTTGTGATCGTAAAGGTCGCAAGCACCATATCTACTTTATTTTCTTCCAACGCTTTTAAACGCTCACTAGCCTTTACGGGTACGAATTCTACCTTGCCCGCCTTGCCACCGAATATATCTTTTGATAACGCCTCGGCTAGGGTCACCTCAAATCCTTGAAATTTGCCGTCTTCAAATTTACTAAAAGGCGGTTGCGCCTCAAATACGCCTACGCGCACACTGCCCGATTGCCTAATCTCAGATAGGGTATTTGCCACTACACTACTTGTAAATAGCAATAAAATTCCCAAAATTATCTTTTTCATATCGTTCCTTTAATTACAATGATTAGCCTAGCCGCGCATTCGCGTCGCTTTGGCAAGCCGTTTTAAGCCGGTCGTATATTATTCGCTCACTTCTCCTTTCGACATTTTTTAAAATTTCTTTACCTTTGAAATTTTGCGGCGCATTTTACGCAAATTTCATTTAAAATACATTTAATCTGCGCCGTGATTTAGATCCCAATCGATCTCTCCCAAGCCGTGCGCGCGCAGATATTCGTTGCATCTGCTAAAATGCTTGCAGCCAAAAAACGCCCCTCCGGCAAGCGGGCTAGGATGAGCGGCGGTTAAAATGAGATGCCTCTGCGCATCGATCAGCACCGATTTTGCTTTGGCGAAATTTCCCCACAGCATAAAGACCAAATTTTGCCGCTTCGCGCTTAAAATTTTAATCACGGCGTCGGTAAAAATTTGCCAGCCGAAGCCGCTGTGCGAGTTTGCGCGGTTCGCGCCCACGCTAAGGCTCGCATTAAGTAGCAGCACGCCCTGCTTCGCCCAGTAGCTCAGATCGCCGCTAGCAGGCTCGCTGATACCCAGATCGCTCTTAATCTCTTTGTAGATGTTTACGAGGCTGGGCGGGATTCGCACGCCGTGCGGCACCGAAAAGCTAAGCCCCATCGCCTGATGCGCGCCGTGGTAGGGATCCTGCCCCAAAATCACCGCGCGCACCCGCTCAAACGGAGTAAGATTGAAGGCATTAAAGATCAAATTTCCCGGCGGATAGACGATCTCGCGCGCCTTTGCGGCGAGCAGGTTTTCTTTGATCTTCGCAAAATACTCGCTTAAAAATTCCTCCCTAAGCGCCTCTTTCCAGCCGCTCTCGATCCTCACGTCGTCTAAATTTATCTGCATGCCGGTCCTTTAAATTTAATGAATTAACGCCCTAATTTTACAATAAATTTTAAAAATAGCGTCGCGACCAATTACAGATGCGTCCATTAATACCCCATTTTATTTATTTGAACTATATTAAGTTCCGGATAAAAAATAACCTCGTGGTCATAATCGTCCGGCTGTTCCCATTTGTGCTCTTTTTTGTGCCATATTCGCCTTTTATCGTTAATTAGCGCCGTTAGGTTTAAATTTTCGATCGAGCCATAGATCAGATATTCCTTATCACCTGCATAATGATATGACGGCATCGCCCAGGATATTTTAAATTCGTGCAAATTTGTAGTTTCAGCTATGCAATCGGACTCAGAAACAAGCTCATAGCCCTTTTATAGCATTTCTTGTTGTGTTGCGATAAAAGGCTTATCCGCCTTTATAAAATGCGTGTAACAGATGCAAGTCTGTATTTTTTCGCTGCATGATAAGGAAGGTCTTTTTTTACGATAAATTAATAAAGTTTCTCCATTCGCATTTGTTAAAGATTTAAATTTAATCAAATCTTGATTTTCTATATACGAAAACCCCGTATTAAGGGGCGAGAATAAAAATGCTATAAATAAAACAAACAATATCAATGCCGCAAACGGTAATATCAATGCTGCGAGTATGACGATCTTGATGACTTTCCACAATGTTTTTAATATCTTTACTGCTTGCATTAAGATTTACCTCCTCTCTATTTTAAAATTTACTGCGGTATTATAAACCGCACCGCCAACCTTAGCGGCTTTAAAATTTCATCGTACGAACTTGCTTCTAAGGCCGTAATAAGGATAGTCCATCGCCGCAGCGGCAGCCTCTCGCGCCTGGACGCCTGCAAATTTTTCAATCACGCAAAGTCCAAGCTCTATGGAGCTGCTTACGCCGCCTGCGGTGATGATCTCGCCTCCTGCGGGCAGGCTTTCGCGCGCTAGCCGCTCGTGCACTACGTCCGCACAGTAAGGCGCCAGCAGATCGTAGCAAAACGGGTGCGTGGTCGCGCGCTTTCCGCGTAAAAACCCCGCTGCGCCCAGAAGCAGCGAACCGGTGCAAACGCTAAACTTATACTTCGCATCGCGCGCGGTTGCGAGCCACGAGATGAAGCCCGCATCGTCTTTAAGGCGGCGCGTCGCCATACCGCCGGGCACAAAAACCGCATCAAAGCCGCCTAGAT
>NZ_CALKTS010000100.1 GCF_937997595.1 uncultured Campylobacter sp.
AAAGCTCTGGGGCGAGTTTTTGGACGTGGTTTTGAGCCGCAAAAATCCCGGCTTTTGTAATATGGATCGCATAATCGGCGCGATCGAGCGCTATAATATCAGAGAAATCGCTAATAAAATGGGCTTTGAGCCGGACGAGCTCGCTGAGATTTTGAAATCAAACGGCATCAAGCTTGTAAGCGCAGATCAAGGCCTGCGCGAGCTTGCGAAGTTTAACGACGAAAAAATTTTCTTTATCTTGGTGCTTTTAATCGAGGCAAAATTCGGCAAAGCGGGTGGATGTAAGGTCTAAATTTTAAAAGGCTAATAGCCGGCGTTTGCGATCGCTTCGGCTTGAGAGTGCGCGATGAGCGGATCGATGATCTCGTCGAACAAGCCCCCTGCCATTATCGCGTCCAGGCGGTAGAGCGTTAAATTTATGCGGTGGTCGCTGATGCGGTTTTGCGGGTAGTTGTAGGTACGAATTCGCCCCGAGCGGTCGCCTGTACCTACCTGATCCTTGCGATCTTTGCGCTCTTTTTCTAAGCGCTCCTGCTCCTGCATATCGTAAAGGCGCGCCTTTAGCACCTTCATCGCTGCCTCTTTGTTTTTGTGCTGATCCTTGCCGTCTTGGTTGGTAACGACTAAACCGGTCGGGATGTGAGTGATGCGAACGGCGCTATCGGTGGTATTTACGGACTGCCCGCCGTGGCCGGAGCTGCGCATAACGTCGATGCGAAGGTCGTTTGGGTTGATCTGTATCTCGCTATCCTCGATCTCGGGCATCACGGCGACGGTGATTGCGGAGGTATGCACCCTACCCTGGCTCTCCGTTTCGGGGACGCGCTGCACGCGGTGGGTGCCGCCTTCAAATTTTAGCCGCGAATACGCTCCCGCGCCCTTTACGAGCAAGATCGCCTCTTTGTAGCCGCCGACGCTGCCTTCGCTAGTGCTTACGATCTCGCATTTGTATCCGCGAAGATCGGCGTAGCGCAGATACGCGCCAAGTAGATCGCCCGCGAACAGCGCCGCTTCGTCGCCGCCTGTACCGGCGCGGATCTCTAAAAAGATATTTTTATCGTCGTTGGGATCTTTCGGAAGCAGTAAAATTTTGATTTTTTCTTCGAGCTGCGGCTTTTCGCTCTCTAAGCTTTTAAGCTCCTCTTTGGCTAGCTCGCCGAGATCGGCATCGCTTAGCAGGGCTTTGTTTTCTTCGATCTGATTTAAAATTTTAAGATACTCGCTAGCCGCCTCTTTGATCGGCTCGATATTGCGCTGCTCCTTAGATAACGCCGTCATATTAGCGATATCTGCGGTAACTGCGGGATCGCTAAGCATGCGCGAAAGCTCGTCATAGCGATCCAAAAAAGGCTTTAGTTTATCGGCTAGCATTTAAATTTTATGCGTAAGTAGCGCTTACGCGGCGGTTTTTAAAGAATTTACGAGTTTGGCTAGGCGGCTTACTTTTCTGCTCGCGGTCTGTTTTTTCAAAAAGCCCCTGCTTACGAAGCTGTGGAAGCTTTCATTAGCCGTTTTTAGAGCCTGAGTCGCTGCGTCTAGATCCTTGCTCTCGACCGCCTCTCTTACGGCTTTTGTAATATTTTTTACTCTGGTGCGATAAAATCTATTTCGCTCCGTTCTTTTTATGGTTTGTCTCGCGCGTTTTTCGGCGGATTTGTGATTTGCCATAACGTTCCTTTTCGGTTAAATTTGAACCTGCGATTATACGTAAAAAATATTTAATCGACGCTTAATTTAAGTAAAATTTAAATATAGTTTAAATTTATTAAGATTAAACTTTTTCTGGTAGAATTTCCTGATTTTTATACAAGGATTTGATAATGAAACTTTTCGGGACGGACGGCGTACGGGGCAAAGCAGGGGAATTTCTAACCGCCGAGCTTGCAATGCGCGTAGCGATGGCAGCGGGAATTTATTTTAGGAAAAATTCCGTTACGAATATGATTTTAGTCGGCAAAGATACCCGCAGAAGTGGCTATATGATAGAAACAGCGATCGTAGCAGGCCTTACCTCGGTGGGCTACAACGTCCGCCAGATCGGACCGATGCCTACTCCTGCGATTGCCTTTCTTACGGAGGATATGCGCTGCGACGCGGGCATCATGATAAGCGCGAGCCACAATCCATACTACGACAACGGCATTAAATTTTTCAACAGCGAGGGCTTTAAACTCGATGAAAAAGAGGAAGCGCAGATCGAAAAAATTTACTTCAGCGACGAACTCATCGCCGAGGCGCGCACCAAAATGATGCAAATCGGCGCCGCAAAGCGCGTGGACGACGTCATCGGCAGATACATCGTGCATATTAAAAATTCCTTTCCGAAGCAAAAGACACTGCACGGGCTTCGCGTGGTACTTGATTGCGCAAACGGAGCAAGCTACAAGGTCGCACCTACCGTATTTAACGAGCTGGGAGCCGAAACGATCGTCATCGGCGACGAACCTAACGGCAAAAATATTAATGATGCTTGCGGCGCACTAAGCCCGCAAAATTTAGCCTCGGAGGTCAAAAGATTACGCGCCGATGTCGGCTTTGCCTTCGACGGGGATGCCGATAGGCTCGTAGTCGTGGACGAAAACGGCGAGATCATCCACGGCGACGCGCTACTTGGAATTTTAGCAGTCTATTTGAAAGGAAAAAATCGCTTAGCAGGCAATAAAATGGTAGCCACAGTGATGAGTAATTCTGCGCTGGAGGATTTTTTAGCTAAACACGACATCGCGCTTCATCGCTGCAATGTAGGCGATAAATTTGTACTTGAGACGATGCACGAACTAGGCGCAAATTTCGGCGGCGAGCAGAGCGGGCACGTGATCTTTGGCGATTACGCCAAAACGGGCGACGGCATCGCAAGCGCGCTACAATTCGCCGCCTGCATGCTGGATATGAAAAAGAAGGCAAGCGAATTTTCGGGGATGATTAAGCCCTATCCACAAATTTTAAAGAATTTAAAAATTTCGGATAAAAAACCGCTTGAAAAATTAAAAGGGCTAAAGGAGCTTGAAGCAAGCCTTAAAGCGGACAAGATCCGCTCGCTCTTTCGCTACTCCGGCACCGAAAACGTTATCCGCCTCTTAATCGAGGGTAAAAACGAAAAGCTGCTGCAAAAGCGAATGGACGAGGTCGAGAAATTCTTTACCAAAGCCCTAAATGAGTAGCGTTGCGGTGAAATTTTACGGCGCGACAAGCTCATGGCTCGGTACAAAAGGCGCGGATAAAAGATGCAGGCTTTACATATTTAAATTTAGGCTGCGAGATGGCTAAGACCTGTATTAAATTTATCCTGCTTTTTGCGGTGATCTTTGCGATCGATCAAGCGATCAAACTTCTGTTTTTAAACGGCTTTTCGTGGCAGGGGGAGTTTTTTTCGCTAGAGCTTACGCTTAATCGCGGCGTTGCGTTTTCGATGTTTGC
>NZ_CALKTS010000101.1 GCF_937997595.1 uncultured Campylobacter sp.
AAATTTTACCGTATGCGGCAACCACGATAAAATCAGGCTTTAGCTCTTTTATCTGCGCCGTGACCACCTCGTCTCTTAAAGTCGCAGGCTGAAAGATCGGCACGGCGGGCAGGTGCCGCTGCGCGTAAATTTTAACTTCGCTCGGAGTTAAAATTTGCTTCCTACCCACGGGTTTATCGGGCTGGGTAAATATGGCAGCGATCTTAAATTTCGCCTCCGCAAGCGCACGCAAAATTTTAGCCGCATACTCGGGCGTTCCCATAAAAACTATACTCATTCTTTTCCTTTAAATTTAGCCACATCACGGTGCGAGCGATCACACGAGCGCCAACCGCGCGTGAAATAAAATTTTACTCAGATCGCGAAGCAAACCTGATCCGCACTCGCCCGCGCGAAGTAAAATTTATACGCGTCGCACAAACCAAACCCCGCGCAAACGGCAGCATTATTGCCGTTTTTCGCATTTATTTGACGGCGGATTGATTTTCATCTCCGCCTTGATCCTTCCACGGCCAAAAAGCGCACGGATCTTCGGACCAATCAATCTTTGCAGAGGATTTCGCCCTCAGCTCTTCTAGGCTAATCTTGCCGTCATGATTAGCGTCCAACCTCTTAAATTCCGAGCCTGAGCGCAGATTTAGCTCTGCTCTCAACCCAGATGGCACCTCGCTCGCCATCCACTCCTGCAAGCTCAGCGCGCCGTCACGATCCTTGTCGTTAAAGTCCATAAAATTTGGCACCGGATCGGCGGGGTCACACGCATATGTGCCGAAGCATAACAGCGCGAAAATTAAAATTTTATTCATTTCGCCTTCTTAAATTTTATCTTTTTGCGGCGTTTGCGAGCGATAAAAATAAAATTTAACCGCGTATGCGGGCGCGCTTAAGGCCTACGTTCGTCAAAACCCCTCTACGGCACGGCTTTTAGCGCAGCCTACAGCTCCTTTTTAAGCAGCTCAAGCAGGTTAAATTTTAGCTCGTTTATATTTTGTCCCGTAGCCGAAGATATCGGCATCACGAAAAACGGCTTAGCGGCGTCAAACTCATAAATATCTTGTTTAAATTTCATCTCGCCCGCCGTGCCCGCGAGCCCCAAATGCGACAAAAACGCGTCAAATTTTTCCTGCAAATTTTCTGCCGCGTCCGCGCGAGTTAGAGCGATCGCGTAGTCTCTTTTTGCAAGTCCCTCTGAAAATTTCGCCGTCTCGGCCCTCAGCGCGTCAAACTGCTCCTCAAGGCTGCGGTAGTTCGCAAGATCGAGCATAAAAAGTAAAATTTTCGTGCGCTCGACGTGTTTTAAAAACTGCACGCCAAGCCCGCGTCCTTCGCTTGCGCCCTTGATAATGCCCGGGATATCGGCCATGACAAAGCCGCTGTATTCGTCCACCTCGACGAGGCCGAGCTTTGGCGTGAGCGTGGTAAACTCGTAGTTTGCGATCTGAGGTTTGGCGTTTGAGACGGTCGAGATTAGCGTGCTTTTGCCGACGTTTGGAAAGCCTACGAGCCCCACGTCGGCGATGAGTTTTAGCTCCAAGCGCACCTCGCGCGTCTGCCCCTCTAGGCCTTTTTGCGCGTATTCGGGGGCTTGGTTGATCGAGCTTTTAAAGTGCACGTTGCCAAGCCCGCCTTTGCCGCCTTTTAAAAACAGCCTCGTCTCGCCGTCGTTTAGCATATCAAGCACCAGCTCGCCGCTATCCTCGTCGTAAACGCTGGTGCCGGGAGGCACGATAAGATAGAGATCCTCACCACTTTTGCCCGTCTTTTTGCGACCCTCGCCGGGCGCGCCGTTTTGCGCTTTAAACTCCCGCTTGCCCTTGTAGGATGAGAGAGTGTGGGAGTTTTTATCGACCCTAAAATACACGTCGCCGCCGTCGCCGCCGTCGCCGCCGTCGGGACCGCCTGAGATGACGAATTTTTCGCGGCGGAAGCTGACGCAACCTGCGCCGCCGCCCCCTGATTTGACGCTAAATTTTACGCTGTCTATGAACATAGCTATCCTTAAATTTAAAACGGCAATTATAGCCAAATGAGTTGAAGATAATTTTTAAACGGATGAAATTTTAAAAGAGGGGCTTGCGCCCCCGAAGATTTAGCGATATTTATGCAGCCGGATAAACCGATACTTTTTTGCGATTTTTATCTTTTCGCTCAAATTTTACGACGCCGTCGATCAGCGCGAAAATCGTGTGATCGCTGCCCATGCCTACGTTGCAACCCGGGTGCGTCGCGGTGCCGCGCTGGCGGATGATGATGTTGCCCGCGCGAACGAACTCGCCGCCGAATTTTTTGACGCCCAAGCGGCGTCCGATACTATCTCTATTATTTTGGGTTGAGCCCTGACCTTTTTTGTGTGCCATTTCCTATCCTTTATGCGTTGATCGAAACGACTTTGACGCGGGTGTATTGGCGTCTGAAGCCGCGTTTTACTTTTGAATCTTTGCGTCTGCGTTTTTTGAAGATAACGACTTTTTTATCCTTGCCTTCGCAAACGACCTCCAAAACCACCTTGGCACCCTTTACAAACGGTGCTCCTACCTTTAACTCGCCGTCGTTTAGCGCTAAAACTTCGCTAAGCTCGAGCTTTGCTTTCGGCTCTGCATTAAAATGGTCTAAATTTAGGTAGTTGCCCTCTTCGACCTTATACTGCTTGCCGCCGTGTTTGATGATAGCATACATCAAAAATCCTTTAAAATTTGGTAGCCAAAAAGGCATTTGCCGTGCAAAATTTAAAAGCCCGTTTGGTATGAAAGATTGCAATATTATCTCAAATTTTATAAATTCCTACTGAAACGCCTCGCAAAATTCCTGCGAAATTTCAAATTTCAAGGGCTCGGATTTATTTTAAACTAAAGATAAATGTGCTACTATCGCAACGAAATTTTTGAAGGAGAATTTTATGAGAAATTTAATAGCTGCGCTCGTAGCAGCGGTATTTTTTATCGGTTGTTCCAACTGGAATATATCCAACGAACCAAGCGGAGTACGCAATCAAACAAAATCCCAAAGCAGCAAAACAAATATCGGCGGCGTAAATGATAAAGTCCAAGAGGTCTCCACTGCAGGCACCACTGATATGGTCGAAACGACCTTGCCCGATAGCACAGGTATGACTAATGCGCCGAAAGACCGCAGCGATGCATTTCATATCAATCAAGTAATTTCTGCATGGAATAAACAGCCAGACTCCATCAAAACAACCGAAGACAATGGCAATATCTACACCTGGAAAAACTATAAGCCGGGCTGCGACGTATCACTTACCAGCGACTCGGAAGGCTACGTATCAAAATCCGCTATCAAATCAGCACTCTCTCAGTGCCTATAACTAAGCTTATCCGCGACGCCGAAATTTTAAAATTTCGTAAAATTTCGGCTTACGAGCGGGTCTGCTTCGTCAAATCTAATCTTAAAATCCTACGGTTCACTCTTAAAAATTTACTATACATATTGTATAATCGAGGACTTTTAATCACTGGAGTAAAATATGAAGAAAATTTTATTTGCAGGTGCGCTTTTGGCGGCATTAGGAAGCTATGTCGCGGCGGGCGAACACGTCAAGGTATATCACGGCGAGAGCTGCGGCTGTTGTCATAACTGGGCAAAATACATGGAGCAAAACGGATTTGAAGTCGAGATGATTTCACTGGTCGATGAGCCGCTTATTCAGAAGAAGAATGAGCTCAAACTTCCGCTGGAGCTCGCTAGCTGCCACACCGCGATCGTAGACGGATATGTAGTCGAAGGACATATGCCAGCAGGTGAGATCCGCACGCTACTAAAAAATAAGCCTAAAGACGTTATCGGCATAGCAGTACCTGGCATGCCACTAGAAGCGCCAGGTATGGAGCAAGGCTCTCAGCCCGAGGTCTATGACGTGGTAGCGTTTAAAAAAGACGGCTCATATCAAAGCATTGCCACTTACAAAGGCAAAGAAAAAATCAAATAATCCGCCGCTTTAAAGCGGCAACTTACTTATTATTTTGCCTATTTATGGCTTGGCGCAATTTACTTTAGCCGGCGAATGCTGCCACTATATGCAAAATGACGCGCAAATTAATTTCAAAAACTAGCATGATAAAGGAAATTAAAATTCGGATGGATGGGCTAATAGGGGTCGAACCTATATTCACAAATCCAGAGTTTGTTGTCCTGCCATTAGACGATAGCCCATTGCGGAAGCGGTATTTTATAGAATTTTGCTTTAAAAAAGCATAAGAGCGGGCGGAATTTTAAAATTTTGCAAAATTTTAATTAAATTTAAAGCCCTGCTGCGCCTAAACGATAAAATTAAAACGCAAAAGCTAACGCTGCTTTCATAGGCTTTGATAAAAGAATATGGCTGCTCGCCGCGGAGCTAAATTTTAAAATTTGGCTAGTTTATCTTATATTCGCGCCTTTGCGAGCTATTTGTCGCAGGATGAAATTTTAGCATATAAGCCTGTCTTCAAAACATATATGTTTAGTGCTCGCTGGGCGCGGGCGCGACCTTAAATGCTATAAATCAAACCGAAAATCCGCAGCAAACATAATTGCGACAAAACCCGAATACGGCGCCTAAATAAGCACCAATAGGCTTGTGATAGGATCGCACAAAAAAAAGCCCTACCAAATACTTGCCTCAAGCGGAACATAGAATTTATCACGATAAGGTGGAGTATAAACTAAAATTAAAGCCATATAATTTAAGTGCGAAGCTTGCATAAAATTTCTTGCAAAGGCCGTTCGCAGGCTCAAAAGATATTGCGAAATTGCGTAAAATTTGGCTACGGCAAGATTTTCCAGTACATTGTGTTAATACAAACCGAAAGTGAATAAAACACAATTACTCGAGGTAACAAAATTTTCCCATACGCTGCTAATACCGAACATTAAACGAATCAGATCAAGTACTATGGACAAAGTGAAATATTCCCGTACATTGTTAGTTCAGCACAGGCTATTACTAGACTAGGGCAAAATATGCGGAATTCATCTCCGCGTATCGTTTGAACACCTAGAAAGCACCTTGCTTTCCAGCTAAATAGCACGAGCAAATTCATATCGCGTGCTGTTTAAAACTCAAAAATTAATTGGAAATTTTAAATTTCGGGCACGGGTTCGCTTATAAGTATTTGCAAAAATAGCGCATCGAAGCTAGAAAAAATTCGCTTTATTGCACCTAAAATTTTGATGAAATTTCGCGTA
>NZ_CALKTS010000102.1 GCF_937997595.1 uncultured Campylobacter sp.
GTTTAGCGGGGATGCTAAAGCATCTACTATGGGACTTGACGCTCCTAAGCCTAGCCTAAAAGGTTCAACCGGAGTATTTGAAGCAGGCTATAAATACGATAGCAAAAACCTTATCTTTAGCCTAGGAGGCAAGGGCTACGTAGGCAAAACAAGAGGTGGGGCTATCAATGCAGGGTTTGAGATTATGTTTTAAATTTTAAGGGGCAAGCAAGCCCTAGCTCACACATCTATAAAATCAAATCCTATACTTAAAATTTCAGGGGCGATAGATTTCTCGCCCCTTTTTAAATTTAGACGCTACGCATATGATCCCGTTTGCGGCGCATAAAGAGACCATCAATCTTGCAATGCAAAACGGGATAAATTTAGTAACTTCACTCTTATGCGATAACGATCTTATTAAACGCGCCGTATCCACCCGCATAAAATTTTACCGCAAGCGGCGCAAGGCAATTCATAAAATTCTACGCTTTCTATGCCGCTTTAAAATTCCTCAATACTAAAGAATTTAGGCTCAATTCGCAGAGGAATTTCATAGTCTGCCTTATGCTTAAAGAACTGGCGTAATCTTAGGTTCTTTTACCAAAGCCAAAAAAGCTTGTCAAAGCGGCAATACCATCATTATTGGCTTTTATTGCTAAGGCCGGTGCCTTTTATTTATATTCTGCGCTTTATATTTTAAAATTAAGCTACGAAATTTCGAAGTAAAAGTGAAATTATATAAGAAAGATCTTGCAAAACTTAAAATTATAAAATTTTAAAACTGCTTGTCTTAGAATTTATAAGCAAAATTTCACGGCGAGGGTGCAATCTCATGAGCGAAAGCGGAGCCTTGCGAGTAAATGCCGAATCTCGCTAGCAAGTAGTAGAATCTTACAAGCAAACGCAGAATCTCAAGCAAAGATGAAATACTACAGTGAGAGCAGAATTCCACAGCAAAAGTAAAGCATATAAAATTTCATCATAAAATTCCGCCGCAACCGCCAGCGCTCCTACTTTTTCGTAATTTTATAAAGCAAATTTCCGATGCTTTGGATTATCTGCACGAGCACGATCAGGATCACGACTGTGTATGCCATTATATCGGGGCGGAAGCGCTGAAAGCCGTAGCGGATCGCCACGTCGCCGAGCCCGCCGCCGCCGACCGTGCCCGCCATCGCCGTAAATCCTATGATGACGATGAGCGTTAGAGTAATCGCGCCGATGATGCTAGGCAGCGCCTCGACGAACATCACGCGAAAGATTATCTGCGTCTTGCTCGCGCCGAAGCTCTTCGCCGCCTCGATCACGCCGCTATCGACCTCCAGCAGCGCGCTTTCGATGAGCCGCGCGATAAAGGGCGCCGAGCCGATAGTAAGCGGCACGATCGCCGCGGTGGTGCCGATGCTCGTGCCGACAAGAAGCTTCGTAAGCGGAAAGAGCACGATCAGCAAAATTATAAACGGAAAGCTTCGCAGCGTGTTTATCGCGACGTCCAGCACGGCGTAAACGATGCGGTTTTCGCAAAGCCCGCCGCGGCGCGTAAGAATAAGCACGATCGCGAGCACGAGCCCCAAAATAAACGCCAAAGCGGTGCTTACGAAGGTCATATACAGCGTCTCCAGCGTCGCGTTTAGTAGCAGCTTCGGAATCACTCCGCTAAAAAAATTTTGTATCCACTCTATCATTTATGTCCTTTCATTTTGTGCCTGTTTGCGCTATACCAGGCTTTTGTACCGCTTTAAAAAATTTTTGAAATTTTAAAATTTACGCCGCAGCAAATTTTACGCCTTAAAATTTTAGCCTTCGCGAAGTGGTAAATTTTATGAAATTTTACCGCTTAGAGCCCGTAAATTTAGATGAAATTCTATCTAAATTTAACGCGCAGCCCTTAAAACCAAAGCTAAATTTTAAAATTTCAAATCCGCGCGGAATTCCGCCTCACGCCCTCAAAAAATTTCAAATTTCTTAAATAGCTCGGGCTCGTCCTGCACGATACCGCGCTCTATGAGGCTTGCTACGACTTCGCGGCTGCAGAGCGTCTCCTGCGGCCACCGGCGCGTATAGCCCTCCCACTCGTGCTTACTCGTAGCGTCGATGCAGATGCGATCGTCCTGCTCCACAAACACGTCGCGCAGCGCATCGATGCTATTTACGACGCGCCAAATGCTCATATAGAGGTTGCTCGCGTCGTTCCCCGCATCGGTAAAAATCAAAATTTTAAAATTCTCGCTAAATTTCAAAAGCCGCCGCCAGCTCCGCTCTACAAGCTCTTTTTTGTCTATGTTTATCAGCACGAGCGGGTTTTTCGTATCGCAAAAGTGCTGTTTAAGCGCCAAAATAGCGGGCTCTTCGCTTTGAAATTTCGCTAGCAGCTCCTCGTCGCTTAAAATTTGCGGCGCCTGCGAGCTTAGATCCGCCGTCGCATCGATACCGAGCTTGCCGCCGAAGCAGGAGTTCGGGCTTGCGTGATCGAGCTGATCGCACACACCCTCGCTAAAAACGAGACTGCGCGCGCCTATGCGGTTTAAGATGTACTTCGTAAGCGCCTCGTACTCATCTAAGCTCGGCGCGTCCTGCGGCACGAAAACGGCGTGTTTTACGAAACTCATCTGCCCCACGCCCCAAAACGCGTGCATGATCTGCTTAGCCGCAGCGGGGTAACGCACGGCGATCTTAGCCAAAATCAGATTGTGAAATACGCCGTTTTCGGGCATTTTATAATCGATCAGATCGGGCGCGCTCGTACGAAACAGCGGCAAAAAGATCCGCTCGGTCGCGTACCCCATAAATTTATCCTCAAGCGGCGGCTTGCCCACGACGGTGGCGTGAAATACGGGCGCGCGCTTGTGCGTGATCGCGCTAACCTCCATCACCGGGAATGGCTCTACCGGCGTATAATATCCCGTGTGATCGCCGAAAGGCCCCTCCGGCTCGCTTACTGCGGGATCGACAAAGCCCTCGATCACGTAATCCGCATCGGCGGGAACGTAAATTTCATTTGTAAGCGATTTTACGAGGCGAGCGGGGCTGCGGCGGATAAAGCCGTAAAGCAGCAGCTCAAAAATCCCCTTCGGCAGCGGCGCCTGACCGCACCAGATATAGAGCGGATCGCCGCCGATCGCCACGGATACGGGCATCTTGCGCCCTGCTTTGCGGTATTCGTCGAAAAAGCCCGCGCCGTCTTTGTGTATCTGCCAGTGCATCCCCAGGCGGTCGCGCCCGTAAATTTGCAGGCGATACATGCCGAGATTTTGCGTTTGCGAGTTCAGATCCTTCGTATAGACCTGCCCCATCGTGATAAACGCGCCGCCGTCATTCTCCCAGGTCTTAAGCACGGGAAGCTCGCCCAAATCGACATCAGCGCCTAGATGCGCGACCTGTTGGCACTCGCCGCGACCGCTAAGGCGCTTTACAAAAATTTTACGCAGCGAGATTAAGTGCGCTAAAAAATCAAGCTTTTCGCCGAAGCTTTGCGGACGCTTCGGCTTTAGCAGGCTCTCAATCTCGGCGGCAATCTCGTCAGGTTCGCGACCGAGGATTAAATTTAACGCAGAAGATGAGCCGAAAATATTGCTTAGCACCGGCGGCATCTGTTTGCCCTGCGCGTTTCGCACGTTTGTAAAAAGCAGTGCCTGCGAGCGCTCTTTCTTGACCTCGATGTAGCTTGCGTGCGCGATCTCAAGCTCGGTGCTAATCTGCTCCTTTACTTCGCGCAATAGCCCGTTTTCGTAAAGCCTCTTTATCCAAAAATTTCCGTTTAAAATTTCATCAAAGCTCTGCATCCGCTGCCTTTAAAAAAATAGATTTTTTTCTTGCGGTTTTTGATTTAGAAGCTGCACGATCGCGCTTTTTTCCGCAAAAACCAGCGCGTAATGAAACTCGGGCAGGCTCTTTAGCGCGCTTAGCTTATTGAAGCGAAAGTCGATCTTGGTGCCGTCCAAGCGGTCCTCCCAGCTAGCGCAGACGATAATTTTTTCGCGGAATTTTGCCCGCAAAAACTCCGCCTCGCGCGCAAAAAGCTCAGGATCGCTCTCGGCGATAAAGGCGCGGTAACTGCCGCCGAGCGAGCTAACGTTAAAAAATATATCCACAAAAATCGGCTCGAAATGGCCGAATGCGCTTAAGTTTTGAAATTTAAAGGGTATGTTTTTGCGCGAGAGATACTCGATCACGCCGCATAGCTCGGGCAAAAACAGCTGCGGAAAGACTAAATTTGAATAATAAAGCCCGCCGAAAACAAAGCTGCTGTAAAATATCGAGCCGCCGTAAAGCAGCCTAAAATCGTCGCTCGCAGGAATCCGCACGGGCGAGATACCGAGGCTTTGCAAAAGCTCGCCGTCGGTGGTGAAATAGGTATTTTTCTCTTTGGCATTCATCAGGCTGATAAAAAGCTCGCCCTTGCTGCGCGGCGCAAACATCAAATTTTTCGGCACGCTCGTGTAGCGCAGGATCTCGCTTTGCACCTCGTTTATCAGCACGAAGCCGTGCCGCCACGTCTCGCCCAAAAATTTTATTAGACGCACGAGCGCCGAGCATAAATTTTCGACCTTTATAAAGGCGATCTCGTCGTTAAGCGGCTTGAAATTGTTATCGAAAATGATCGCATACGCGCCGTTATCGATCGCGGTGCTCACATCGCGCTCGTTTGCGCCGAGTGCAATGAAAGCGCCCTTTTTTGCGACCTTTGCGGGTTCGATCGCAAAACTCTCGACCGCGGAGATCGCGGGACTATTTAGCATCGTTCCGTTTACGATACGGGTTAAATTTAATAAATTTACCATTACGATTTCCCTGCGGCAGAGCTTTTGGCGGACGCGACGGCGTCTTTTGCGACGATTACGGCAGGCGTAGCAGTATTTTTTGCGATGCGGCGAGATTTTGCGTTCTGAGAGGTGCTTTTAGCCGCTGCCGATTTTGCGCTTGGCGCAGAAATTTTATTTTGCGCAGCGCTTTTTACGGATGCCGATTTTGCGACAGATGGCGATTTTGCCGTGGATGTAGAGACTAGACCTAATGCGATATTTTTGGCGGTCGATGCGGTTTTTGCAATAGGTGCAGGTTTTTTAGTGAGCGGAGATTTTCTTTCGGGCGCGCTTTTTGTCGCTGCATTTTTTTTAGCAGAGATACTTTTGGAAAGTGATGTGTCTTTTTTGACATTCGCGCTAGAAACTCTTGCCGTGCGCTTTCTGCGCGATGCGACGCTTGCTTTAGGGCTCTCGCTATCCGCGCTCGCATATTTTTTCGTTCGCTCGCCTGTAAATTTATCGGTGCGTGAAAATAAGCGCACGACCGCGCGCGCGCCGAGCTTTGCACATTTTAAAGCAGCGGACTTCGACAGCTCGCAAATGCCGAATGTTAAAATTTTACGCGCCGCAAATTTTAAAGCAACCCCCGCACCGAGCTTCAGCGCCAATGGTGTCGCGCATACAAGCCCGCCCGCGCCGATCTTTGCGGCAAGACCGCAGCTGCGGCAAAGCTTTAAAATTTTATCCGAAACGGCGCTTTTTTGCGCGCAGAGCCCAGCCGCACCGCAGATAGCGAGCTTCGAAGCCTTGCGCGCTAGAGTCCTCATTGCTAACCTACGATCGCGCCGCTTTTTACGGGCGCGAGAGTGCTAAGCAGCGTAAGACTGCCGTCCTCGGCGCTTAAAATCATACCCTCGCTGCTATGTTTAAAAATTTTAGCGGGTTTTAAATTTGCCAGCACACAGATCTGCTTGCCGACAAGCACGGCGGGATCGTAAAATTTCGCGATACCGCTGATGATTTGACGCGGCTTCTCCTCGCCCAAATCGATCATAAATCGCAGTAGCTTCTCACTGCCCTCAATGTTTTCGCACTCCAAAACCGTACCGACTTTTATAACGCATTTTTTAAAATCATCGATTTTGATTTGAGCTTCAGATGTCGCGCCTTGGGCTTCTTTCGCTGTAGCGCACGAACCGGAAGCGTTTGTATTTAAATTTAATGTGTCTTTCGCGGCGGCGTCTGTGCCCGAACCGCTTGTAGAATTTACAGCGCCATCCAGCCCATCGTAGTCCGCCTTCGGCATTAGCTCGTGATCGATCTTGGTAAAAAGCGGCTCGCACGGCTTAGCTTTAAAATCTAAAATTTCACCGCAAAGCACTAGCTTCTCATAAAGCGGAGTGGATATTTCAAAGCCCAGCGTGTCCGCAATCTGCGCCGCAGTCTGCGGCATAGCGGGGCTTAGCAGCACGGCGACTTTAGCCAAAATATTTGCAACCAACGCGACGAGAGCCAGCGCCCTATCTTGCTCGCCGTTTTTCATCAAATTCCACGGCTCGTATTTTGCGATCGAAGCGTTCGCAAGAGCAAGTGCCCTCCAAAGCTCCTCTAAGTATCTATTGGTAGCGACCTCCTCAAGCGCGCTAAGCGCGGCGCTCAGATAGGAGTTTGCCTCCTCGATCTCGGCGGTGAAAAATTTCATCACGTCTTTGGAATTTATGATGTAATCCGAGTATTTTGCGCTCATACCGACGATGCGGCTGAGCAGATTTCCAAGCTCGTTGGCAAGCTCGGAATTTACGCGGTTAATGATCGCTTTTTGCGAAAAATCGCCATCTTGACCAAACGGTACCTCGCGCAGCAAAAAATACCTAAACTGCTCCAGCCCGTAGGCGTTTGCGACCTCGCGCGGATCCACGACGTTGCCTAGACTCTTGCTCATCTTTTTTCCGTCTCGCGTCCACCAGCCGTGAGCTGCGACGCTGCGCGGCATATTTAGCTCGAGGCTCATCAAAAATGCAGGCCAATAAACGGCGTGAAAGCGCAAAATGTCCTTGCCCACGATATGCAGCGCGTCGCTCCAATACTCCATCCGCTCGCCGCCCGCGCAAAATCCAAGCGAACTAAGGTAATCCATCAGCGCGTCCAGCCAAACGTAAATCACGTGTTTCGGATCGTTTAGCTCAGGCGGAATTTTAACGCCCCAATCAAAGCCCGTTCGCGTAATCGAGAGATCCTTCAAACCGCCTTTTACGAAGCTTACGACCTCGTTTTTTTTGCCTAACGGCAGGATGCACTTTTCGTCCTCATACCATTTTAAAAGTCTGTCTGCATAGGCGCTAAGTCTGAAAAAATAGCTCTCCTCTTTTAAAATTTTAGTCTTTTTGCCGCAGTCGGGGCAATACTCGCCGTCGATTAGCTGAGCGGAAGGAAAAAAACTCTCGCAGCTTACGCAATAGTTGCCCTCGTATTCGCCCTTATAAATGTCGCCCTTTTCATACATCTTGCGAAATACGTTTTGCACCGCCACCTCGTGCGCGGCATCGGTAGTGCGCGAAAACATATCGTAGCTGATGCCAAACTCGTCCCACAGGTCTTTAAATTTAGCGCTCACGCCGTCTGCGTATTGCTTCGGGCTTTTGCCGTGCTTGGCTGCGGCCTCCTCGATCTTTTGGCCGTGCTCGTCGGTGCCCGTTTTAAAAAAGACTTCGTGTCCTTGCAGGCGGTAAAATCTAGCCATAGTATCGGCGATGATCGTCGTGTATGCATGGCCGATGTGCGGGACGTCGTTTACGTAATAAATCGGCGTCATTATGTATTTTTTCATCATTCTCCTTGCGCTTACTTAAATTTGAGTAAAAATTTTATTAGTCCTATTGCGCGGCTGTGCCGGTATTAGAATTTAGCGTGTATCTTACGTATCCGGTCTCCGGCTCGATAGTAATACTAGCGGTCTCTTTCGCATCATTGGTAAGCGTGATTACGCATGGATTTTGACCCACAAAAAGCCTATCATATGGCACTACAGAATTAGCAAGCTGCCCCATAGGGCGACCATAAGAATCAAAGGAGATGGTGTGATTGTTTCCATTACCGCAATTAGTAAATTGTATATTTCTTATATTATATGTTGCTCCTAAATTTAGCTTTTGATTCATTCTTGCACCATCAGTATTGGCAGGTTGCCTAGCAAAGCCCGAAGTAAGCAGTTTGTTAGGATTTTGCGGATCAGCTGCCATAGAATTTAGGCTATTTGGTTGTCCGTTTGAACCCGGGAAAGCTCCGTTATCCCAATATATATTATATCGCCATCCTGCTGCAGAGCCCGGTGCTCCTTGATCGGTAAATTGAATCCTCCAAAATCTCTTAAACCAATTAGGATCGTCAGGATCGAATTTGTTATCGTTCATCGCAAGCTGCTGCGTGTAACGAATATGAGCAGCTACTTGATCTGCCGCCTCCACAAGGCTATTTCGATTGATTTGAGGCACTGCCACCGCCGCTAGAATTCCAACCACCACGATGATGAAAATCAGCTCTATCATAGTAAATGCTTTTTTCATAATTTTTACCTTTCATAAAAATTTTGTTTATATTTTAACATAAA
This sequence comes from uncultured Campylobacter sp., assembly GCF_937997595.1. GTDB lineage: Bacteria > Campylobacterota > Campylobacteria > Campylobacterales > Campylobacteraceae > Campylobacter_B. Next base: position 8,335 of record NZ_CALKTS010000102.1, read on the forward strand.
ATTTAGCAATTCGCACGCCTCGCTTGTAAATATCTATATTTTGTATCGAATTTTTATGATCCAAGACATATTCCGGCTCATCCGCATAGATAAAAGCGCTATCCCCGCTAGGCAGTCCGTAAAATTTCAGGCGCAGGCAGAGCCTCTCGTCTTCGCAGCTTACGTTTTTTACTCCGCGATTTTTTAACTCACTTGCCAGCTGCCTAGCTACGTCGAATTTATAGATGAAATGCCGCTGCGGTTTGTTTGCGAACATCGCCTCATACATCACATCGCTAAAAATCACTGCAAAATAGCTCACCGCTAAGCTTACCAGCGTTACACCCACGGCGATCTTGTGAAAGGTGCGAAATTTAGGCAATCTAACGCGGTACGAATTAAACAAAACCCGAATGATTAAAGGCGTAGCGATGACGCAATACGGCAGCATCATCTCAAGCGGCACGCGCTGTCTTAGCGAAAAAAGCATCGTTAGACAAAGCGCGCTCGTGGCTATGAACCACAGCAGGCTCTTTTCCTCTTTGATCCAAATTCTATAGATCGTGTAGATGAAAAATAAAAACACCAAAGGCGAAAACGCGCCCGCAAAAACGCCCACGGTGTCTAAAAAATACCCCTTCGGCTTGCCCTCCGAGCTTACGTCGTAAAAGATCACGCTGAAGCTAAATAGCGCTATGCAAAGTAGCAAAAGCTCCTTTTTGCGCGTATAAAGCGCCCAAATTCCAAAGCCTACGTAGAGCATAAAAAACGCTCGGTCGATCAGGGCGCAAACGGACAGAAGCACGAAAAGCGCGATATTGTATTCGCTCTTTGCAAAATATATCGCCAGCAGCGTGAAAAAAACAATGATGCCCGCGGGATTTAGCAAGATCGCGCTACTCATCGACGCAGGAAGCGCCATAAATAGCGCCGTAGCGACCACTCTATCGAAGCGGCGCTTTAGAATAAATTTTGAAATTTTATAGATCATCGCGACGTTTGCGAAGTGGATCAAAATAAACGGCACGCGCAGAGCGTAGTCGTTGCGCCCGAAAATTTCGCAGCTTAAATTTGCGATTAGCGAAACGAGGGATTTTTTATCATAAAAAATTTCGGCTTCGTAGTAGCTGATGCTTAAATTTGAGATCGCATAAAGCAAAAATATGCCCTGGAACAGGCACATTATGGAGATCACGAAAATTTCGTTTTGATAAAGCTTCTTCACTCTCATCCTTGCTGCGGGCACTTTAAATTTACGGCTAAATTCTTCGGCTGAAATTTTATAAAATTTAAACTGCCGAATCTTTTAAAATTTAGCCGCTAAATTTAACCGGGCGCCGCTTCATTCCTCTATCGTATAATTTTCCCAAAAGAAATTTATCCACTCATCCGTCTTTGAAATTTTAAAATCGGGCTGGATAAGCGCCTTAGGTTTGTAAAAAATCACCGCGGTTTTAAGCTCTATTTGCGGGAATTTCTCCAGCAGCACGCGCTTGATCTCGACCATGCTGTCGCCGCTGTCGATGATATCGTCCACCAGCAGCACGCGCTTGTAAAGCTCCAGATCGGGCACGTTGAAAACGTCGATGGTATCGAGCTTTTTGGTGTCTGCGTAGTGGATGGAATTTATCGAAAATATCGTCCGCATATCAAGCGCATTGGCTAGCGCGTGACCGAATGTGAGCCCGCCTCTAGCGATCGCCACGATTGCATCGGGCATAAATTCGTCCCTAACCTGCTTTGCTATAACTCTTGCGTCGCGATCCATCTCGTCAAAACTATAAAATCTCATATCTTTCCTTAAAATTTAATGCATCAAAAATACTAAAATGCTGATAAATCCAAGCGTCAAAACACCTAAATTTAAATCTTTTATCCTGCGCTGAGCGAGCCTAACTATGATATATGCGATGAAGCCAAAGCTTAAGCCGTTGGTGATCGAGTAGGTAAAAGGCATCAAAAATACTATAAAAAACGCTGGGATTAAAATTCCAGCGTCGCTATAATCGATCTTGCCAAGCTCGCTAAACATCAAAACCCCGACCATTACGAGGATCGGATAGATCGCATTTGCCGGGATCGCCTTAAATAGCGGCAGCATAAACAGCGTCAGCACGAAAAATATAGCGCAAAACACTGCGGTAAGCCCCGTGCGGCCGCCCGCTTCTACTCCACTCGCGCTTTCGGCAAATGCAGTGACCGTGCTCGTGCCGATAACAGCGCCTGCGACGCTACCTATCGCATCGGAGGTTAAATTTCTAGATAGTTTTTTCATGCCGTCTTTGCTGTTCTCTCCAAAAAGCCCTGCGCGGTTTCCCACGCCGGTTAGAGTACCGATACTATCGAATAGATGCGTGACAAAAAATGTGATTATAAAAGGCACGAACGCAAGCTTTAGCGCTCCGGGGATATCTAGCTTAGCAAATATCGGCGTTATGCCGCTTGGCGCGCTTACTATGCCATGCGGTGCGGGCGAAATTCCAGCCACCCACGCAACGCACGAAGTAATCAAGATGCTTAAGATAAACGCCGCCTTGATTCTAAGCACGAAGAGCACCAGCACGACCGCTAAGCCTAAAATTCCAAGCAAAACGTTTAGATCTTTTAAATTTCCCAAAGTTACTAGCGTCGCCTGACTAGGCGCGATGACACCCATCTGTTTAAGTCCGATAAAGCAGATGAAAGCCCCGATACCAGCACTTATTGCGCGGCGCAGATCAAGCGGGATAGATTTGATAACCCAAACGCGAAAATTGGTAAACGAAAGCACGGTAAAAAGCGCTCCGCTTATCGCTACGATGCCAAGTGCACTCTGCCACGGCAGCTTCGCATCCACGCACAACGCAAAGGTAAAATACGCATTTAGCCCCATGCCGACGCTAAGCGCAACGGGGGTATTTGCAAAGAGCCCGTTAAATAGCGTTGCGATTATCGTGATAAGCGCAGTTGCCGTAACCAGCGCATCAAACGGCATGCCTGCGATGCTCATAATGTTAGCGTTTACCGGCACGATGTAAATCATCGCCAAAAACGTAGTAAGTCCCGCGATAAGCTCCTGCCTTACCGACGTTTTTGCCGCGGCGAGATGAAAGAATTTCTCCACTTGCTCCTCCTTTAGAATTTATTCGTAAATTTCGATCTGATTGTACAAGCTGTCGCGCTCGACCGGCACAAAGCCTGCCGTGCTGATCATATCGATAAAATCGCGCTTGCTCTGCCCTTTTTTGCTGCCGGCGCCGGCGCTACTTTGAATGCTTTCGTTCTCGATCGTTCCGTCAAGATCATCCGCGCCGAAATCCTGCGCTACGAGGGCTAAGCTTAAGGTCGAAGTCGCCCAATACGCCTTGATATGCGCGACGTTATCGAGCAAAATTCTACTAATCGCGATCGTTTTTAAAATTTCGACCGAGCCCAAAAAGCCCTTCACATCTAGGTAGTTATTCTCGCGCTGATACACGAGCGGGATGAAAGCGTTGAAACCGCCGCCGTTAGCGCGATCTAGGCTCTCATCTTGCAGCGCGCGGATACGCAAGATGTGATCTATGCGGTGAGCGCAGCTTTCGATATGGCCAAAGAGCATCGTGGCGTTGCTCTGACGCCCGCGCGCATGCCACAGCGAGTGGATTTGCAGCCACTGCTCGCTTGAGACCTTGCCTTTGCAAATTTGATCCCTGATCTGCTCGTCAAAAATTTCGGCGCCGCCCCCGGGCATCGAATCCACGCCGCTTTGCATCATCAGCTCTATCGTCTCTTCGTAGTTCATCTTCCACTTTCGCCGCCAGTAATCGATCTCCGCCGCGGTCATCGCCTTGATGTGCAGAAGCGGATATTTTTGCTTTATCGCTTTGAAAATTCCCAAATATTGCTGCGGCGTAACGAACGGATTGTGCGAGCTTACGATATGAATCTCCTTCGTGCCGCGCGCTACGGTCTCATCCACGATACGCATGATCTCATCATCGCTCATCGTATAGGCGTTTTCGTTCTTGCGGTGCGCCGAAAATGCGCAAAATTTACAGGTATCTGCGCATAAATTCGAAGGATTGATATGACGATTTGCGTTGAAATAGACGTTTTTGCCGTTTTTTTCTTTGCGAATAGCAAAGGCAAATTTGCCCAGATCGAAAAGATCCAAATCCCATAACTTCACGCCGTCTTCGTAATTTAACCTCTCGCCGCTTTGTAGTTTTTCTAAAATTTCCATCGATTTCCCAAGCCAAATTTTAAAGCTAATTATATAATTTTTTGCTTACAAAACGGATAAGCGGACTAAATTTAGAGCCGAATTTTCGTTAATTTAAAATAGCGTAGTAAAATGAGCGCCAAATTTTAAATAAGGAAAACAAGATGTGTGGAATCGTAGGTTACATCGGAAGCGAAGAGAAGAAAAAAATCATACTTGATGGCCTTAAGGAGCTCGAGTATCGCGGATACGATAGCGCGGGCCTTGCCGTGATGGATCAGAGCGCAAACATAAAGTATTTCAAAGCAGTCGGCAAGCTGAATAATCTGGAAGCTAAGATGAAAGATTACCAAAGCAGCGGCTTTGGCGTCGCAATCGGACACACTCGCTGGGCGACGCACGGAAAGCCCACCGAGCTTAACGCGCATCCGCATTTTGGAGATTTTAGCTTCGTCGTGCATAACGGCATCATCGAAAACTACATCGAGCTAAAGGATGAGCTCGAAGCGAATGGTGTGAAATTTTTAAGCCAGACCGATACCGAAGTAATAGTGCATCTTTTCGAGAAAAATTTCAAGGCTAGTAACGACACATTTAAGGCGTACGAAGCTACAATTAAACGGCTAAAAGGCGCATACGCTACGCTTTTGATCACCAAGGCAGCACCCGGCGAAATTTTCTTTGCTAAAAACGCGGCTCCGCTGATCGTCGCAAAAAACGATAAAAACGAAATTTTCTTTAGCTCCTCAGACGCCCCCCTCATCGGGCTTGCGAATACGGCTGCGTATCTGGACGATCAAATTTACGGCGTTGCCAAGCTTGGACAAATAGACGTTTTTAAAAACTCTAAACCGCATAATTGCGCCTTTAGTGAGCTCCCTAAAGATAAAGGCTATGCGCAAAAAGAGGGCTTTAGATTTTTTATGGAAAAAGAAATTTACGAGCAAGCGCAAGTCGTAACCGAAGCAATGATGGGGCGCGTAATAAAGGGCGGCAAGATAAAATTTGACGAGCTTGACGCGGCGCTGTTTGAGGGCATCGACGAGGTCGTGTTATGCGCCTGCGGCACGAGCTATCACGCCGCACTCGTAAGCTCGTATCTTTTCGAGCGCATCGCTAAAATCCGCACGAAAGTAGAAGTTGCCAGCGAATTTCGCTATAAAGAGCCGTTTTTAAACAAGAATTCCTTATTTATCGTGATTTCGCAAAGTGGCGAGACCGCCGATACCTTAGAGGCACTACATATCGCTAAAAAAGCCGGTCTTAGGACGCTTGCGATCTGCAATGTCGATAACAGCTCGATCGTGCGCATGGCAGGCAGCGTGATCCTCACCCGCGCAGGCATCGAAAAGGGCGTAGCATCTACGAAGGCCTTTGCGACACAGGTTATGGTGCTATGGATGTTCGTCGTGTATCTTGCAAATCTGCGCAAAGTCATCTCGGCGCGCATAAATTCCGCTGAAATTTCGGCGATGCTTCATATCCCGCAAATTTTAAAGATCAAAGACGGCTTGCAGGATAAAATTTACCGCATGAGTAAGCACTATCTGCACGGACACGGCTTTTTCTTTATCGGGCGCGATATTTTCTATCCGCTCGCTCTTGAGGGCGCGCTCAAGCTCAAAGAGATCTCCTATCTGCACGCGGAAGGCTATCCAAGCGGCGAGATGAAGCACGGACCGATCGCTCTTGCCGATTCTAATCTCTTTACGGTTGCGCTGATGCCAAAGCATTTGCTCTACGAAAAAACAAAAAGCAATGTCGAAGAGCTTGCCGCGCGCGATGCGTATATTTTAGCTATCAGCCCGGAAGAGCCCGAGATCGCGGATGATTTTATCAAAACGAGCGAGCAGAGTCACGCGATGAGCGAGTTTTTTGAGATGATGATAATTTTACAAATTCTAGCTCTTGAAATCTCCGTCAGACTTGGCAACGACGTAGATATGCCGCGAAATTTAGCCAAAAGCGTCACCGTAGAATAATCGTTTTTTAAGTTCATTTTGACTAATATTTCTCATTAAAAAATCGGGGAATGTTAGTATATGAGACTTATCGGATTTATTAGAGGTGAAAATGTCATAGTCGCCACGGGCGGGGTCGAGTATAGCTACGAAATGCTAGGCGAGCGCGATCCTAGCCTAACCGACGGCGATGAGGTAAGCTTCGACACGCTAGCATCCAGCGCGATAAATATAAAGCGCGTCGAGGGCTCTAAATCCAAAGACCGCGTAGCGCAAAAAGTAGCCCCACAGCCAAAAGAATCTGCAAAGCAAAACGATGAAATTTTTAGCGATAAGAATTTCGCAGAAAATAATATATCCGAAGCGCCATTTATTCAAAGCTCTACCGAAAATATCGCAAACGATATATCTGCCGTAAAAGAAGCGAAGGTCGCAAAAAAATTTAAGAATTTTAAATTTAACCGCAAAGCTAAGCCTACGAGTGCAAAAAAACCGAAATTCTTTGGATTTGAGTTCGTCCAAACCGATGATCTACGCACTACACAAAGCGTCGAGAGTAAAATTTATACTTCATCTATCCGCAAGGAAGGGCTTAAATCCATAATCCTGCCCATAGTGCCGATAGTCATTATTTTGATATTCCGCTCGCAAATCGCAAGCATATTTCTATCTTTTTCGCAGATCGAAGCTTATGTCAATCAAGATACGGTTTATATGGTAATGGATCTGCTGATTTTCCTTAGTTTTGCACTATTTTATCTGTTGCCGCTTAACCGCGCGATAAACCTACTATCCATAGCGACGCACGATCAATACCCGATACGTCAAATGGCGAATTACAACGTCTTTATCATCCTGTGCGTCATCTCTACGATCCTGCAGGATAAGAGCCTGGGGCTGGATGAGTTCGAGCAGATTTTCATCTGCGGCGTGATCGGACTTGGGCTCATTTCGTTTTATTATAAGCTCAAGGCGTTTGCGTTTATGTTTTTCAAAACTGCAGGCTCGATCCTATTTGCTCCTGCACTGCTCGTAGAGTTCGCGGCTATTATTTTCATCGGCATCGGCGACCGCTATACTGGCGCGTCGATGAAATTTATGGAGCTTACGGGGCTATTTTTTGCGAGCACGGCGTGGAGATACATCATAATTTTTATCGTTATGTCGCCGCTTTATTTCCTTGGATTTTGTATGCTAAGGCGAATCAAAAAATAATTTTAAAAAATTTTGCTGCAAATCTCGCTATGATGAAATTTTACTACGATAGAATTCCACTCAAAATTTCATCGCAAAATTTAGCACTAAGACAGAATTTAGCAGGGATTTGAACTTTATCAAAGTAAAATTCTACCGCATTAAAATTTTATCACAATAAAATTCCGCAATTGTAGGTGCAATCACACACTAAAGTAATATATGTCTTTTATACGCGTAACGCACGGCTTACAAAAATATCAGCGCCTGCGAAATTTCGATGCAATGCCCCCCTTATTTGACAAAAGCCATAGCAATTTTACATCGCGTCTGTAAAATCCTACCATTAAAATCCATCTTTAAATCTCGCGCGCTCAGCACATATTGACGTAGAATTTTATTCAAGGATTCAGCGCTAAGCTTCAAAACTAAATTTTATCTCATATTCTACGGCGAAATTCCAAGACATAGCTATATCATAATAAAATTTTGCCGAAATAAAACTCTAATTGATGCCAAAGTCTAAGTGCGAAATTTAAAACTACAAGCTCCACGCCACCGCAGCTCTTAAAATTTCACTGCCCAAATTTTACCGCGTTTAAATTTAACCGCCCGCGCCGTATTAAAATCCGCCCCACTGCTGCTGCAACGTAGAATTTCCAGCATAATTAAATTTAAACACCCTCGCCTGCTGAAATTTAATCTCGCGCCCCGCTTCGTGCGGCGTAAAATTCACGCCTAAACTCGG
>NZ_CALKTS010000103.1 GCF_937997595.1 uncultured Campylobacter sp.
CGCGGGCTGGTTTTGCAGATGCTTGCCGATGGGCTTTTGCATCCACGCCATATCGTACTAGCGGCCGAATTTATAGGCGCAGCGCTCGAATTTTCCGACGAAGCGAAAGCCCATGCGCTCGTGAAATCGCACGCTCGCGTCGTTTAGATATTCGTCATCCCCGCAAGCGATGCAAGTGTTCATATCTACGATGTTTTGAGCCTTGAGTGCGCGCTGTAGCGCCTCGTAGAGCAGCCTGCCGATGCCCAGAGCGCGCGCGTTTTGCGACACGTAAACCGAGCTTTCTGCCGACCAATCGTATGCCGCCCGCTCTTTGAAAACCGAAGCGTAGGCGTAGCCTAGGATTTGTTCGTGTTTTAAATTTGCGCCGCTTTGCTTTGCCGCGACGATTAAATTTGCGCCATTTTGTTTCGTCGCGGCGTTTGTGCGATCTCGCGCTTCGTCTGCGGGCGAAATTTCACTCTCTGCGCTCGCAGAAATTTTAAAATTTTCATCCCGTTCATCGTTCGCACCTGCCGCCTCGTCGCTTACGTAAGCGAGCAGATAGGGGTATCTTTGCAGCGTTTGCTCGATGCGCTCTGCAAATTCTGCGGCGCCGGGCACGTCGTATTCGAAGCTGATCGCTGTTTGCTTTACGTAGGGCGCGTAAATTTCAAGCAGTGCCTCCGCATCTTGCGGCGTTGCGAGCCGCAGTTTTATCCGCATAAAATCTCCTTTAAATTTCGCCGTTTTGTATAATTTCGGTTTTAAGCTTATCTAAATTTACCGCCGCGACCGGCTTTTAAATTTAGCGGGAATTTTATCTTGCGCGCAAAACGGCTAAATTTCAGAGGCGTGTTTTGAGCGCGTAAATTTTAAAATTTAACCCGCGCAAGCCCTCTATTCGCCGAAAAGTCGCCAAAACTCGGGCGCAAATTTCGTCGGCGCAAATTCTATGATCTCATATTTTGCGACGCCATTTTTAAAGAACGGATCTTGCGCGATGATCTCATCAAGCTCCGCGCGGTCTTTGGCGTTG
>NZ_CALKTS010000104.1 GCF_937997595.1 uncultured Campylobacter sp.
CGCTTAAATTTTATGCCGTTTTATTCAAATGCGGCTAATTTTGCGCTGTTATGTTACGGCGTCTGTTGCGACACGCACTGCTCGCGATTTAAAATTCCGCGCCGATGTTTTCAAAACCTGCGCTGCCTGCCTCTTGATACAGCCACGCTAAAAATTTAACCAAACACGACGATCGCACAAAATACGACGAACAAGACGAGCGTAACGAACACAACCGACGCCGCAAAGCAGAATATGTCGAACCAAAAAGCGCACGGCGCAGATCGCAAGCGCGATAAATTTTAAAATTTTACCGCGCCCGAAGCCTTGACGCAAACGCGATAAATTTTATGTTTTAATGCACCTTTGGGCCCAATCGCATCAAATAAATTTTAAACGAAATTTCAACGCCGCCGCGCTATTTTATATTTTTATAAAGACTATTTTAGTAAAATCAGGGCTTTATGAGCGAGATAAAAATTTTAATCACCGACGAGGATCTATGCGCTCCGCGGCGGCTTTTGAGCAGGCGCGATAAGAAGCTGGCGTGCGCGCGAGCCCATCTGCGCGAGTTTCGCGTTTCGCGGGCACTTAAAGCGCGCTTTAAAAAACGCGGCAAATTTTGCATCTCGCACAAAAGCGCGGATGGTAAAACGATCGTCGCCGTGGCTCTAGCGAGGCAAAAATTCGGGCTCGATCTTGAAATTTTAAAACCGCGGGATTTTGCCGCGGCGAGCGAGTTTTGTTTCAACGCCTTTGAGCGCGAGCTTTTAGCGGCGGCAGACGAAAGCGAAAAGGCGCTCGTTTTTTATAAAATTTACACAATCAAAGAGGCGCTGATTAAGGCGCGAAATTTGGGTTTTTACGCTCTTGCTCGCGTGGGGCTGGCGCGCGGCGCAGATGGAGAGGCTTTGGCGCTTGATGAGCGCGGTAGGGCGTGGTCACACAAGAGCTATATTTTGGAGGGCGAAATTTTGATTTCGCTCGTTTTTAGGGAGAATTTTTGAGACCTGTTTATCGTTTTTACGCTATTTCTAAAGCGGCTTTCATTCTGCTTTGCGCCGCGTTTTTTATAGGCGGATGCGCGCGTAAGGCGCCTGAGCAGATAGCTGAATTTAGCCAAAAGCAGTTCATCCTGACGGACGAGCTCGGCGTAAAAAGTAGAGCCCTGATCTCAAAAATTTCACCCGCAAGCAGCGAGGAGAGTCGCTACAAACTCGTCTGGCTCGATATGCTAGGCGCGCCGATCGCACGTAAAATTTTATCGATCAAAGGCGGCGAGGCTAAATTTCGCAACGACGGCTTCCTGCCGCCCGATTCGCAAAGCGAGCGAGTATTTTTAGCCCTGCTTGAGAATGTGGATAAAGCGAATTTCACCATAAACGCAAAGGGGCGCCGATATGACGCAGTATCTAAGTAACCCCGGGCTCATCTGTGCGGGCGCAAACAGCGCCGCAGAGCTTTTTGGCGCGCTGTGCGAAAAAAGATCCGCGCTGCGAAAGCTTAGCGTCTGCGGTAAAAATTTCATCTTTGGGCGCGTGGATACGCCGCTGCCGCAGATCAAAGATCGTGCTTACGCCACACGCACGAACGCCCTGGCGCTTTATGCCTGCCTAAGCGTGCAGGAACAGATCAAGCAAGCCGTGCAAAAATTCGGCGCGCACCGCGTAGGCGTGGTATTTGCGACCACCAATACCGGCGTACAGGAAAACTATGCGGAATTTTTCGCTTGCAATAAGGGCGCAGGAAATTCTATCTCTCAAGACGGCGAAAATTTCGCGCCGTGCAGTGAAATTTCTACTGCAAACGGCGAAAATTTCGCCAAAAATTCAAAAGCCGCAAACGATAAATTTAAAAACTTCTGCTTCGAACGCAACTCCCACGCAAACCCCGCAAATTTTATCCGCGAACACTTCGGGCTAAAATCCGTCGCGATCGGAGTTTCGAGTGCGTGTACCAGCGGAAATAAAGCTCTCATTGAAGCTTCGCGTCTCATTTCTTGCGGACTTTGCGACGCGGTCGTTTTCGGCGGCGCCGACGCATTAGACGAGCTTACGCTGCAGGGCTTTAGCGCGCTTGAAATTTTAAGCGAGCAGTCGCTAAAGCCGTTTTCAGAGGCGCGAACAGGCACAAATCTAGGCGAGGGAGCCTGCGCATTCGTGCTTTCGCGCGAGCGCATAAGCGACGTCGCGATTTTGGCTCATGCCGCAAACTCCGACGCCTACCACATCACCAAGCCCGATCCTAGCGCGCGTATGCAGATCAAAGCGATCAAAACCGCGCTAAAATCGGCGCAGCTGCAAAGCGTGGACTACGTAAATCTACACGGCACGGGCACTGCGGCTAACGACGCGATGGAGGCCTTAGCTATGAGCGCCGCCCTGCCCTTAGCGCCTGCAAGCTCGTCAAAATGGGCGACTGGACACACCCTGGGCGCTGCGGGGGCGATCGAGCTTGCCGTGTGCTACGAGGCGATCAGACAGGGCATGATCCCGCCGAATTTTACGAACGATAAAATTTGGGGCGGCTCTGAGGCTGAAATTTTTCGCGACGTGCAGGCGCGGTACGGCGAGCAAAACGATGAAATTTTAAACAGCGCGAACGATCAAATTTTATGCAGCTTGGGCGATGAAAATTTACAAAACGCGCAGGGTGAAATTTCAAAAAGCAGCGCGGATAAAATTTTGGCTGCGTCTAAAGCTTTGCTTGGCACGGGAGATAATTTGCATGGCGCGGACGATAAAATTTTAAAAGACGTTGCGGATCAAGCTTCGCAAACGAGCGAAATCTCCGCGGCGCTGTCTAAATTTAATCTCGCATGCGAAGCCAAAAAAGCGCGCGTAGATACCGCGATGAATATAAACTTTGCCTTCGGCGGCGACAACGCCGTAACCATAATAGGACGCGTATGAGAGCCTCTAGCATCCTCCCGCAGAGCGGATATATGGTCTTCGCGGATGAAATTTTAGAGGTTAGCGACGGGTATGCGAGCTGCGCGTTTAGCGTTAAAGAGGACTCGCCGTTTACCGAAGACGGCGAGCTCGGCAGCTACGCGTATATGGAGATAATGGCGCAGTGTATCGGCGTGTATTCGGGCTACCGAAATGGCGGCGAGGCAAGGCTCGGGTTTTTACTGGGCGTGCGAAACCTGGATATTTCGCGCGCAAGCCTGAAGGTGGGCGAGCGCGTGATTACGACGGCGAGGCAGAGCGTGAGCGACGGCGAGGGGTTATATATCTTCGACTGCGAGATCCGCTGCGGCGGCGAACATATCGCAAGCGCCACGCTTAGCGTAATGCGCGCGAGTGACGAAATGATAAAGAGTATAAATGGCTAAGAGAATTTTAATTACCGGAGCAAGCGGCGGTATCGGCGAGGCGTGCGCGTTAAATTTAGCGCAAAAGGGCTACGGCTTGGCGCTAAACGGGCGCAACGAAGCAAAGCTTAATGACGTAGCGAAGCGTTGCTCGGATGCGGGCGCGGCGGAAGTTCAAATTTTAAAATTTGACGTCGCAGACACTGCTGCGGCGCAGGAGCAGATCGAAGCAGACATAGAGGCAAACGGCGCGTACTGGGGCATAGTGCTAAACGCGGGCATCACGCGGGATAACTCTTTCGTGTGGTTCGAGCGCGAGGATTGGCAAAGCGTGATAGATACGAATTTAGGCGGGTTTTATAACATCCTAAAGCCCGCGCTGATGCCGATGATCCGCGCCAAAAAGGGCGGGCGTATTGTCGTGATGAGCTCGGTTAGTGGAATTGCCGGCAACCGCGGCCAGAGCAACTACGCCGCTAGCAAAGGAGGCCTAATCGCCGCGGCAAAATCGCTAGCGATAGAACTTGCAAGCCGCAAGATCACGGTAAACGTCGTGGCTCCCGGGCTTATCAAAACGGCGATGAGCGAAGGTATAAACGAAACCGCAAGCGAGCAAATTTTAGGCGCGATTCCGTTAGGCCGCATCGGCGAGCCGAGCGAGGTGGCGCATTTGGTGGAGTTTTTGCTAAGCGAAAATTCCGCATATATCACAAAAGAGGTTATTAAAATAGACGGTGGATTATGTTAAATAGAGTAGTTATTACGGGTTTTGGCAATGTCTGTGCATTCGGACGGGACTGGGCGAGCATAAAGCAAAATTTGGCGCAGCAAAAAAGCGCCGTAGTTTATATGAGCGAATGGGATATCTTCGGCGAGGAGCTAAACACTAGGCTGGGCGCGCCGATACCGAATTATGCGCCGCCTGCGCACTGGAGCCGCAAAGATACCCGCTCGATGGGTAAGGTAGCGATGTTTGGCGTCGATGCTGCGGGTGAAGCTCTGGCGGATGCGGGACTTTTAGAAGAGGGGTGCATAAAGGACGGTCGTATGGGCGTCGCAGCGGGTAGCTGCAGCGGCGACGCAAAGGCTACGGGCGAGGTCATAGATATTTTGCATGGCAAGGATAGCACCTTCAACGCCAACTCATACGTAAAGATGATGCCCCACACCGTCGCTGCGAATATCGCGATCTACTACGGACTAAAAGGCAGGCTCATACCTACGAGCTCTGCGTGCACGAGCGCGTCTCAAGCGATCGGCTACTCCTACGAAGCGATAAAATTTGGCCTTGCGGATATGATGCTGGCAGGCGGCGCGGATGAGCTACACCCAAGCCAGGCATTCGTATTCGATAAGCTCTACGCGACAAGCTGCAAAAACGACACCCCTACCCTCAGCCCTGCACCTTTTGATATAGCGCGCGATGGACTGGTTTTGGGCGAAGGCGGCGCTATATTCGTGCTGGAAAGCCTCAGAAGCGCCCTTGCGCGCGGCGCTAAAATTTACGCCGAGATAGTAGGATTCGGCACAACCTGCGACGGCACGCATATCACCCGCCCGCAGAGCGAGACTATGCGTGCGGCGATGCAGCTGGCGCTCAAAGATGCCGCGATTTCGCCGGATCTCATCGGGCACGTAAACGCCCACGCTACGGCGACCAAGCAGGGCGACGTCGCAGAATCTACGGCGACGCATGAAATTTTCGGCTCGCAGACGCCCGTGAGCTCTTATAAAGGCTATTTGGGTCATACTTTGGGCGCGTGCGGGGCGCTGGAGAGCTTCATCTCGGTGATGATGATGAATGAGGGGCTATTCTATCCGAATCTAAATTTACAAGCTATCGATCCGGAATGTGCGCCGCTTAGATACCTCACGCAGCCGCAGGAGATAAAGACGGACTACGTTATGAATAACAACTTTGCTTTCGGCGGCGTGAACACATCTTTGATTTTTAAAAAATTTATCGACTAAAGGAGAGAAAATGAAAAAATTTCTATTTTTCGTAGTTGCGACGCTTTTTGTCGCTAATTCGGCTTATGCCAAAAACGATATCGTGCGTTTCCCGATCGCTGCGGCACTCGCAGAGCCAGACGCTAAAGCCAAGCTTGATCCGAACATAAAATTCTACTTCGGCAACAAATCCGCAGGCAGAAAGATCACGCAGCAGCTAAGCTCGAACAAAAAAACAAACAGCATCAACAAGACCGATCAAGCCGCATGCAACCGCGCGTTTTTATCGGCACTGCTTAGCTTTCAAGACCGAGCCAAAAAAGAGGGTGGCAACAAGGTCGTAAACATCACGAGCTACTATTACAAAAACGTTTTCGTGAGCGACAAGGAGTTTGAATGCGGCGTAGGCTCGATAATGAACGGCGTCACGCTAAGAGGCTATATTGCAAAATAAACTAAGCTTCGGTATATCTTACGCAAGCGCGATAATTTCGGGTGAGCCGGCGAAGTTTTATAAAAACCTCGCCGCTTGCTCGGACGGAATTTCCGAAGTAAGCTTAGACGGAAATTCCGATCTCTTTTGCGATACGGATCAAAATTTTACGTATGATTTCACGGCAAATTCTACGCAAGATTTTACAGATATTCCGGACTGCAAGCAGAATTCTATAAATCCCGCAAATTTTGCGGCTTGCGAGAATAACGAAAAAGCGGGGTGCAACCTTGCTACAGAAGATTTTGATGAAAAATCTACCGAGCTCGGCTCGCAGCGGGGATTAAAACAAGAAGCGGATACGTCTAAATTTAGCTCCGCGCGCGCTTTTGATTGCAACTCCGAAGAGGCGGCGGAGCTTTATAAAAATTTCGCCGCGCGTGAGGGCGAGGCTTTACAAAATAGCCCCGTAGAAAATTTAAAAATTTCTGCCCACGCCCGCTTAAAAGATGGAATTTTAGCACTCGAAGCTTTAAAGAAAAAGCCGGCTCTTGAGCATATTCCGCCGTTGCAGCGCCGCCGTTTGGGGCTCGGGGCGAAACTTTGCATCTCGCTTTTAGGCGAAATTTCTCAAAACGCGCCGCAGAGCTTAGCTGAGAAAGGCTCTTTAAATTCCGCGCCGCAAAATTTAGATACGAGCGAAAATCGTACTGCTGCGCAAAACCCGCCGCCGCAGGATTTCACAAATGAAAATTCTTTAAATTCCGCGAGGCAGAATTCCAAAACAAACGAAAGCTCGGGAGCCTGCGATCATGCGATGCAAAGTTCCGCGACGCAGCGCGAAGGGATGCCGCTCGTTTTTTGCTCGCGCTTGGGAGAAATCAACCGCTGTTTTAGCCTGCTCGGCTCGATGGAGGAAAGCGTCTCGCCTTCGAGCTTTTGCGTCAGCGTACTCAACGCGATCGCGGCGCAAAATGCTATTTTTACGCAAAATCACGCCGAAATTTCGACGATCTCTGCGGCGTGTGCGCTTGAAAACGGCGCAATAATCGCCACCGCGAGGCTGAAAGAAAGCGCGGAAAATTCCGGCTCCGCGCAGGACGCGAACGAAGATGATAAAAACGATGCATGCAAATCAAATAACGATAAAATCGCCCTGCTCTGCTATTTTGAAGAGGCAAATAACGACTATCTGAAGCGCTGCGACTTCGCCTGCGCCCTACTTTTGGTGCTTCAGCGCGGAGATGACGTGCAGATCGAAATCTCTCCGCACGTTGCGGACGCGACGACACAGAGCCTAGAGGCACAAAATCCGAAGCCGCGAGCCGAGAATGAAATTTTACGAAGCTTTAAAAAAGGCGGCGAGATCCCGCTAGATACCGCGGTGGAATTTTTGGCCAAAATCCTCTCCGGCAAGCGCGAATGGCGCAGTAGCGATGGGGTTTTGGACTATCTTTGGCGCGTCAAAGATCCCGCCAAAATCGCAGCTTTTTTAAGGCAAAATCGTGAGCGTTAAAATAGCAAAATTTCATCGCATGAGCAAGCGCGGCGAGGCGAGCAAATTTGATCAAAATTCCAGGCTACGCGGAGCCGCAAAAGCCCGAACGACGAACTTTAAATTTAGCCGCTCCGCCAAATGTAGATATGGTGAAGGTTTTAAATTTAGCCGCGTTATCGAATATGAGCTCAGCCAAACGGCGCATCTTAAAAGCACGCCGAAAGGGCGCGCGCCGTGCGCCCCCAAATCGCGTTGCAGTGAGGCGCGCTACGAAAATACGCCGCCGAGGCATACGCAACGAACCCAAAAAAATCCGCCTAAACGCTGCGAGCTGCGAGCCATAAAAATTTTACCGCAGCGGCGCGCGGAAGACACCGCAAAATTCCGCTATAAAGACAGACGCGGCGAGCTGAAATGCCACGCGCAGCAGGCTGTAAATTTTATAAATTTAGCAGAGCAAAGTTTGCGCTACGGGTTTAAATTTAGCCGCGCGATGAACCGAATAGCCGCTCAGGTAAGATGCGCACGACAAAGCGTTGCGATGAATTTTAAATTTAACTGCGCCGCGAGCTATAAATTTAATCAAACGATGCATCATATAGCGGCGCCAAAGCAGCATATATGGCGCTTCGCAGAAATTCCATCGCAATGGCACGCACGACGAAGCATGCGGCAAGCCGCAGAAATTTCACCGAGGCAATGCGCACGGCAAACGGCAAGAATTCTACAAAATCGCAGTTTACCGCGCGCCGCAAAAATTTTATTGCCTCGGTATATACGCGGCGTCGAGATCGTCAGAGCTTCTGCTCAGACCATAAAAGCTCTATTGCCTCGACACATGCCGCAAGCCGAAATATCGCGCACAGAAAACCGCAAAAACTCCGCTGCGATGCGACGAGCGGCAAGCCGTAGAAATTTTATCGGGGCTGCCCGCATGACGAGCCATCAAATCCCCGCCGAAAGCCGCAAAATCTCCAACGAGAACCGCGAAATCCCCGCCGAAAGAGGCGCCGAGCGATGAAACAGACAGATCCGCTAAGGCGCAAGCTCAAACAGATCGGCATCGCGTTATCCTTCGCAAGCTTCGGCGCGCTGTGTATGATGGGCAACCTACTCTTCCTCCCAGTAGCGCTGCTGCGGCTAAACCGCATAGAGGTCGTACGAAATTTCGTGCGCGATTTTATAATGATCTCGTGGCGCATATTTTTGCTGCTAGCGCGACTTTACGGCAGCATCGGCGTAAGCTGGCGCTGCAAGCTCCCGCCTAGCGGTACTCTCATCATCGCAAACCACCCTAGCTTGCTTGACGTGGTGATCTTTTTAGCTCACGTGCGGCGCGCAAATTGCGTAGTCAAGGAAAGTCTGTGCAAAAATCCCTTCCTCTCCGCCGCCATCGCAGCCGCGGGCTACATCCCAAACACCGGCTCGGAAGCGATGATAGATGCGTGCCGCAGCGCCCTTGCGCAAGGAGAAAGCCTAATCATCTTCCCCGAGGGCACGCGCACCGCGGATCGCATCGCCATGCACAAAGCGGCGTTTTACATCGCGATAAATTTCGCAAAAAACATAAACTGCGTCGCGATAAAAATGGATCCTAAAAGCCTAAAAAAAGGACAAGTATGGTACGATACGCCCGAGGTTCGGATGAAGTACAGCCTCTACGAGCTGTGCGCGCTGGATCTAACGGGCTTTGAGCCGGATCGCCCAAACCCGATCCGAGTGCGCAAACTCTATGAAAAAATATCAAATCTATATGAAAAGGAGAATCTGTGAACGAAGAAATTTTGGAGCTTAAGGAGCTGATCATTTCGGGGCTGAACCTCGAAGACGTAGCACCCGGCGACATAAATGACGATGAGCCGCTTTTTGGCGACGGGCTCGGGCTCGATTCGGTCGATGCGCTGGAGCTCGGGCTTTTGGTGCAGAAAAAATACGGCATCGTGCTTAACTCAAAAACCCAAAATTTAAAACAAATTTTCTCATCCGTTGCGTCTTTGGCGCAATACATCGCCGAAAATAGGAGTAAAAATGAGTAAAGATGAAATTTTTGAAATTTTAAAAAAGGCGCTTGTGGAGCTTTTCGAGATCGACGAGAGCAAGGTCGTGCCTGAGGCTAAAATTTACGAGGATCTGCAGATCGACAGCATCGACGCGATCGATCTGGTCGATTACGTCAAGAAAAACACCGGCTACAAGCTGATGCCCGATGATTTTAAAAACATCCAGACCCTTGGCGACATCGTGGATGCCGTAGCCGCAAAGCTCGATCAGGGCGCGAGCGGGGAGACTACGGACGGCGAGAGTTAAATTTAGCCGTGCGGCGCGACAAGATCGAGTGCGTCGCGGTTCGGTAGTTTACTTTGCGGCGGCACGGGGCAGCGGGCGAGCGGATAACATAGGCGTCGTTTATTTGACGGCGCGCGGCGAATGTTTTAATTGAAAGAGCGTGGAGAGAGCGGCTTTACGGGCTTAGCGCTTAGGCGGCACGGCACAAAGCCCGCTTACTCGCCGTTTTTAGGCTAGTATGTAGAGCACTTTGCGGATCAAAATTTTAAAATTTAAATCTGCGTACCTGGGTCAAATTTTGAAATTTTAAAAGACGTCGTTTCTTTTGAGACCGTCGTTTTCATAAAATTTCAAAATTTTAAAATTTCGGCCAAATTTAATTTAGCGGATCTGATCGCGGGCGCAGTGCCGCGAGCCAAATTAAAGCGCAGCTAAATTTTAAGATGCGGCTAGAATTTTGAGGGCGGCAGGCGCGGCTGAATTAAAATTTTATAAGCATGGCGCCCAAAACCGTGGCGCCGAGGTCAAATTTAAAGTATCTCGGCACGGTACAAATCGCGCCGATTGCGCTACTAGCAGCAAAACCAAAAACCGCCAAGGCAAAACCAAAATCGCAGCAGCAAAAGCCTAGCCAGCCGCGGTAAAGCTAAAAACCGCTGTGACGAAGCTAAAGCTGCCGCGGTAAAAAAACCAAGCCCTTGCGGCTAAATTTAAGGATTACAGAGATTGCGACGAACGATATTTTTAAAAACAGCTACCATAATTTTAAGCGTGTTCTACCCTTTCGGCCTCTATTTTTTGCACGGCGGCGCGCGGGTCTGCTTGCTCGCGGCGATGAGCGCGCTATGGGGAGCGCGAGCCGTTTTTGAAAGTAAAGATCGAGCTATTAAGGGCGCAAGCGCGGCATTTTTTGCGCTGTGCGCCCTATTTGGCGGCGGAGCGCTCGCGTATCTGTATCCGCTCATAATAAATTTCTCGCTCGCGGCGCTTTTTGCACTCAGCCTAAGATCGACGCCTGCGATCACGCGCCTGGCGCTTTTGAAGCAGCCAGGTCTCAACGAGCACGGCCGCGCCTACACGCGCAAACTGACCGAAGTTTGGCTCGGATTTTTTGTGCTAAACGGCCTGCTTAGCGCGGCGCTGCTGCTACCGCGAGATAAAATTTATTGGAGCGTTTACTGCGGCGCGATCTCATACGTCCTCATCGGCGCGCTGATCGGCGGCGAGATGATTTTTAGGAAATTTTATGTTAAAAAATTTGATTAATTCTTTGAAGCCTTACGAGTGCGAAATCCTTGCTGCGGCGGCTCTTGCGAGAGATTTAGCAAAAACGGGGTGCAAACAAGGCGAAGCGGCAAGCTTAAAAGGCGCGGACAAATCCCAAAGTATCGCGGCAAGCGTAAATTTAAAAGATGCGGAAAATTCTAGCAGAAGCGCAAATTTTAATGGCGCTAAAAATTCTATCGACAGCGCAGATACCGCGCACGCCACGCAAACGACGCAGACGCAAGAGCAAAAAAGCGCACCGATGATCGAAATTTACGGCGAGGACGCGGCGGAGCTCATCGCGTTTTTTTTCGGCGCGCTGATTGCGGGCTTTGCGCCCGTACTGCTGCGAGAGCCCAAATTTAGCGGTAAATTTCATCTAGGCGGCGACGTAAAAATTCCAAATCTCGCCGCAGCACAAAATTTAGACGAATTCTGCTTCCATGATTTAGAAAAAATTTCGCTGCACGATACCGAAAAATCTGTGCCTAAAATTTCATCTAAAAACGCGCCGCAAAATCACGCGCCGTGCGAGCAAGAGGCTATCTCTTTGCACCTACTGCGCGCGGATCAAAAATTTTATATCAAAACTTCGGGCTCTACGGGCGAGGCGAAAAATATCGAAAAAAGTCTGCGTGATATGGTTTTGGAGGCGGAATTTTTGGTAGAAAGATTCAGTCTTTGCGCAAGCGATCGATTTTTATCGGGCGTCTCGCACCAAAATATGTTCGGGCTCACCTTTAGCATCTTCGTGCCGCTGCTTTGCGGCTCGCGCACGCAAAAAGGCGGTCTAAACTACCCTGAAATCATCCTCGCAGTCGATCTTGCGGGCGCCGTGCTGATCAGCTCGCCCACGGTGCTAGGCGCGCTATGCGAGCACGCAGATGCTGCAAACATAGCGCCTTTGGGCACCATTTTTAGCGCGGGTGCACCGCTAAGTCCTGCGATCCGAGACAGGTTGGCAGCGCTTAGCAGTGCCCGCATCGTCGATATTTACGGCTCCAGCGAAACGGGCGTGATCGCCTGCAACGAGGGCGCAGGACTTAAAAAATTCGCTCCCGTTAGCGTGCAGATCCGCGCAGATATTGATAGCGGCAGCGCGGCAAAATGCGAGAATAAGCCCTTCGATCTTGCGGCAAGCCCTTGCGGCGAAAATTTTGCGGCAAAGCCTAAAACGAGCCGTATGGACGGGCAAGACGCAAACCGCTCGGGCAAGCAGGCGTCTAAATTTAATGCAGACGCTGGCAATAAAACCTCGGCCGGCCAGAAAAACAGTCCCACACCGAGCTCTGCGACAAAACACGACGATAAATTTACGCAAGAGAGCGCGCTTTGCGATAAATTTGGGGCAAAGCAACCCGCCGACAATTTTTCGCAAACGGGCGAGTTTACGATCAGCTCTCCTTGGTGCGAGCGCTTCGAAAGCCGCGATTTCGGCTATGTGCGCGCAGACGAGATCACGCTTTTGGGGCGCGGCGACCGCACCGTCAAAATCAACGAAAACCGCG
>NZ_CALKTS010000105.1 GCF_937997595.1 uncultured Campylobacter sp.
AAATTTTACCGTATGCGGCAACCACGATAAAATCAGGCTTTAGCTCTTTTATCTGTGCTCGGGCCGCTTCGTCTTTTAAGCTCGCAGGCTGAAAGATCGGCACGGCAGGCAGATACTGCTGCGCGTAAACTTTAACCTCGCTTGGAGTTAAAATTTGTTTTCTGCCGACGGGCTTATCAGGCTGCGTAAAGACGGCTGCGATCTCAAATTTCGCCTCTGCAAGCGTGCGTAAAATTTTAGCCGCATACTCAGGCGTTCCCATAAAAACTATATTCATTCTTTTCCTTTAAATTTAGCCAAATCACGGCGCGAGTGATCATACGAGCGCTAACTACGCGCGAAATAAATTTTACGCAGACCGTAAAGGTAAACCCGGGTTCACACTCGCGCGCCTTATTTGACGGCGGATTGATTTTTATCCTCGGATCCGTCCGGCCAAGGCCAAAAAGCGCACGGATCTTCAGACCAATAAATCTTTGCGGACGGTTTCGCCCCCAGCTCATCTAGGCTAATCTTGCTGTCACGATTAGCATCGAGCCTCTTAAATTCCGAGCCTGAGCGCAGATTTAGCTCTACCCTCAGCCCAGACGGCACCTCGCTCGCCATCCACTCCTGCAAGCTCAGCGCGCCGTAATGATCCTTGTCGTTAAAGTCCATAAATTCGGCACCGGATCGGAAGGCTCGCAACCGTATGCGCCAAAGAATAAAAATACTAGAATAAAAATTTTATTCATTTCGCCTTATTAAATTTTATCTTTTTGCGACGTTTGCAAGCGGTAAACATAAAATTAACTAGATATCTAGACATATTTCATAAAACGATTTCTCATGAATCTTCCTTGCCGATCCAAATTTGCTTTTGGCTCATTATCTCCGCGTGAAATTTATCGCCATCACCTTTCCAATCACCGGCAACAACTATATTTCTGCCTCTGTTCTCTAAAATATCGCTCAAAATTTTATTAAACAAGCTCTCATCCTTTAAATTTAATGTGAAGATAAATCGATCCTCTAGCTTTACAGAAATTATTTTGCTACCTTTTGAATAATTACGAAATTTTGCTTCTATCAATCTTTTTCCAAAAACACCTTTCTTATAAATTTTTATGCTTCTATTATCTAAAAGCATTTTCCAAATTTTTATACCTGCGAATTCATCATTTATATCCATACTTTTACAAAGATCGTATATTTGACGTATCGTTCTTACCTGCTTTATTTCGTTACCTGGTGGCGATTCTGAATTATTCGATATGAAAATGCTACACCTTTGCGACGCGGCAGACTTAAATAGATTATCCATGAAGTCGTCAAATTTAAATGCCTTTTCATCAAAATTTTCAATACTCCCGACATTTGAATTTTTATAATAACAATCGAGATTGTGCGGATGTGATTTTAACGTCGCTCTGAAATATGCCCTTGATACGCCATCTTGATTACATAAAAACATATAAGCGTCACACTGTGGATTCGGACAATAAAAGCGTCTGGATCTATCCGAACACCTAACTGCTAAAATCTTTTTTTGTCTTAGTTCGTCTTCAAAAGCAAATAGCGACATATTATTTCCTTCTTAGTAGCTCGAGCAGGTTAAATTTTAGCTCGTTTATATTTTCTCCCGTTGCCGAGGAGATCGGCATCACGAAAAACGGCTTGGCGGCGTCAAGCTCATAAATATCTTGCTTAAATTTCATCTCGCCCGCCGTGCCCGCGAGCCCCAAATGCGCTAAAAATGCGTCAAATTTTTCCTGCAAATTTTCGGCCGCGTCCG
>NZ_CALKTS010000106.1 GCF_937997595.1 uncultured Campylobacter sp.
AGCTCATCGTCTACGACAAGGACCGCGCGCGCGCGATCGCAAAAATGAAGGTTGCACTAGACGAGCTCATCATCGGTGGCATAAAATCGACGCGCGATTTTCATCTTAGGATGATGAATAACCCCGATTTCGTGGATAATAACTACGACACAAATTACCTAGCCAAGCATTAAATTTAAAATTCCAAGGGATGAAATTCTCTTGGAATTTTAAAATTTATTTGAAATTCTGTATTCAAGATTCCGTTTGAAATTTTATATTTAAAAATCTACTTGAAATTTTGTTTTAAAATTTTATCGTGCCACGCTTTAAAATTTTGCTATTAAATTTGCCGCTAAATCTAGGTGGTAAGGCGCGAGATACGCCATTGTTGCCGCTTATATGTTTTAACAGCGAGATTGACGGCGGGTTTGGTTTAAATTTTACGTTCTGCGGCGCTAAAATTTAGAATTTATGTCTTGCTGCCGCAAATATTTGCTTTTGTCCATGCGGTTTAGCGTTGGTATGCACCGCCACGATATTTTTTCTTTCATACGTAGCGATCGAGTTAAAATTTTAGTATTGCGCGCTCTATCATCATTTCTCGGCGATCGGTTGCCGACGTACGCGAGTAAGCGGTATAAAATTTATCGCACGAGCCGCCAACGCCCGTTCGGCGTAAATTTTATCGCATTCGCCGTTGCGAGCGTGAAATAGTATCGAGCCGTAAATTTTAAACTATCTCGCTGTATGCGCTTGAGAAATGGTGTCCTGCTTCGCGGGCGAAGCGCGCTAGGTTTTTAAACCGTCAAATTTCAAACGCCGAATTCCTCGTAAAATTTATTTAGATAATCGGCGTAGTAGAAGTTTTGATTTCTAGCGTCAAATCTGCCCGCCAGCTCCAAAGCCGTCTTATAGTCGCTCTCATCGCCGAACGCGCTAACGGCGATGAAAAATCGTAGGTCGTTTAGATCGTCGTTGCCATCAAGGATTGCCGCGGAGTGCTTGCGAGCTAAGCTTAACGCCGTCTCGCGCTCGTCCAGCCTAACGGCGATCTCGATGAGCGGGGCGACCATGTTTATGACGCGAGGATTTGACTCGATCGTCGCCGCGGCCTTGGGTAGCAGGGTTTTCGCCTCCCAGGTCCTGCCTAGCGCTATCATACTAAAAAGTATCGGCGCATAGGTTATGTGCGGCACCTCGGAGCAGGTTAGCTCGCCTGAAAGTATCGGCTCGGCAAGACCCAGCGCCGCCTCGTGCTT
>NZ_CALKTS010000107.1 GCF_937997595.1 uncultured Campylobacter sp.
GCGGTAAAAAAGAAATGTGATTTTACAAAAATAATCTTAAAACGGCGTTAAAATTAATCATAAATTTCAAGCCCAGCGCTCTGACGGACGGCGCGGCTAAACTCTACGGCGCGCCGCGGCTTTTGTGCAAATTTCACGCCGCTTTGAAAGCGAGCAAACAACAAATCAAAGCAAACGATTTAAAATTTTAAAATTTAACGGCGCGATCTAAAATGCGTCGCAGTGCATAAGCTAATGACAAACGCGGCGCTAGGATTTACAGCGCATTACGGCCTTGCGTAATCTTGCGCCAAATTTAAATTTAAAATCGTGCCGAAGTGAAAATGCCTCATCACATACGGAATGCGAGCGAACCGCGGAAGCTAGCAATGCGCCGTATCGCATACAGCAAATGTCAAAAAATAGCCGTCGGAGCAAGCGCACATGTCGTATAGCATACAAAAGCGCAAGCAACGAAAGCAAAACTTACAGGCGAGCCGCGTAGCCGTATCGCGTAGCATGGCGCCTCGCGCGATACGGCGCCGTTTAGCGTTCGCAAAGATGGCGGATAAAAAGATAAATTTTGATGCAAATTTCATCTTTACGCGTAAATTCTCTTTTAAATCCGCCGCGATAAACTCGCCGTACTCGCGAACCGATCAAAAGCTTTCTACGCTAATAGGCGATCTCGACAATATCTCGGCGCCGTAATGATTTTCAGACGCTCCCTTGCAAATCTTATTTTCGGCATCGGGCCCTTTTTCGATAGTAATCGTTTTCTTTTTGTTATCCACGCTGATTACGAAGCATTTGTAGATATTCGCGCCCATTAGATACGCCGAATTCACTCCGTTAGATATTAAAGGAACATTCGTCATAGCCGAAAGATCGGATGAGAATTTTCCATGCCCCATATTATAGGTCCTTATATCAATCTCAACAGTCATTAAATTTGTCGTTAATTTAGAAATCTCCGCATCCTCCCTAGTAGCCAATAAGTTCACTCTCGGTAGCACAACCGTTGCTGCGAGCAAAACAAGCACCACGCTACATACCGTAGCTACTATCGTCACTACGGATAGCTTCTGAGGCGTTACGTCGTATTCGCAGTTTTGTAGCGACTCTGCGGCTGCGCTTTGCTGCACTCCGCTTATCTCGTCCGCTTTAGCTGCAGCCACTCTACGTCTTAGTTCCTCGGCTAAATCGTGGCTGATGCAGACCTTATCTACGGGATTAAAGATAGTGCCTAATGACTTGGCAAGCACGATAGCGCACGGAATTCCGATGATGGTAATGAACTGACCTATAACCGTAAAAATTCCACCAATAAAAAGCCAAATACCAAAAACTATGATATAAATGACTTTAACGATATTCGCGTAAGTCTGGTATGTCATATGCACCGCGTCGCTTACCGATCCTTTCTTTTTACGCACCATATCGTGCGTAAAGGGTAAAAATAAGAATTTGCCGTATTCCATAAGACCTAACCCCACGGGAGCGGTCACGACTAAAATGGTAAGGATCAAACCCGACAAATAGGTCAAGATAGCCAAGATCCAACCAGCCATAAAAAACCAAATAATGTTACCTAAGATACGCATATTTTACCTCTTTATAAATTATGTAAATCAAGCAAGCCGCCCGCCTCGGACAGCTCGCACAGCCTCTCTCACCCGTTTTGTAGAGTATTTTCGTAACTCGCGCGGAAGGATGCGCCGAAATACTATGGCGCAGCAAAGCGCCAAGAGGCGCTAAGGTGCACACTGCACGCGGCGCAACTGCACCTGCGGCTACGACGTACAAAACGAGCCTTGTGCATGCAAACC